>CAXIDD010000052.1:0-14706 GCA_964021975.1 uncultured Saprospirales bacterium
CGATGCGTTTCCAAGTTGCTCCAAAATCATTGGTATGGTAAGCCATAGGGCGGAAGTCATTCCGACGATAATCGTTGACGATGACAAATGCCTCTCCAGCATTCTTTTGAGAGACCTCAATGTATGGTATCCAACTACCAGCCTTGGCTCCAGGTAAACGGTCTGCCAGGTTGGTCCAGGTCTGCCCTCTATCTTTAGTCAATTGTAAATTACCATCGTCTGTTCCTACCCAAATCACATTTTTATCTACTGGACTTGGAGCAATAGCTACAATGGTGGTATAGTTCTCTGCACCCGTTGCATCGATGGTTAGACCACCACTTTCATCTTGTTTTTGCTTGCTGGTGTCATTGGTGGTTAAATCTGGCGAGATCACTTCCCAACTGTCTCCACAATCTGTACTGTAGTGTAAAAATTGACTAGCGAAATACACCCCACAATCCGAAAACGGATCTTGTGCAATCGCGGCATTCCAATTAAAACGTAATTTCAAACTATCATCTGGATGTGTAGGCACGATGGATTTCCCATAGCCCGTTTCCCGATCTACTAAACCAACACTTCCTCCTTGAGACATGGCATAAATGTAACGGTTGTTGTCCGGACGGAATACCAAATCAAATCCATCACCAAAGCGGACTTCTTGCCATTCATGGTTGCGGATACCACCTCGTTGCCACAAGCTACTTGGTCCTACCCAAGATCCATTATCTTGCATTCCTCCGCCTACATTGTATGGAATATCCATATCGTGGCTGATGTGATAAAACTGTGCCAGTGGCAAGTTGCTAACAAAACGCCAGGTCTCCCCACCATCTCTGGAAATATTCAAACCTCCATCGTTTCCATCAATGATGTAAGAAGGATCTTCTGGATGGATCCACCAGGCATGGTGATCGGGGTGTACCCCTGAATAAGGCAATAAAGTCTGAAAGCTCTTCCCGCCATCTTCAGATTTATTAACTAAAGAGAAAAGACTGTAAATTCGATTCTCATTTTTAGGGTCAACAAAAATATCAGAATAGTAAAAAGGTCTATTTCCAATATCACTATTTTTATTGATCATGGTCCATTTAGCTCCACCATCAGTAGATTTATATAGCGCATTGTCTTTAGCTTCTACCAATGCATATACAATGTTAGGTTTCGACGGAGCAAAAGCTAAACCAAGTCGGCCCAATGGTCCTTTCGGCAAACCGTCTTTATGGGTTCTTTCTACCCAAGTGTCTCCACCATCGTGGGTAATGAACATGCCAGACCCTTCTCCACCAGAGTTGAAGGTCCAAGGCTTGCGACCGAATTCCCATAAAGCAGCAATTATTTTATTTGGATTAGAAGGATCTACCACCATATCGGCAGCCCCTGTGGAGGAATTTGCTTTGAGTACAAGTTCCCAGGTTTTGCCACCATCTTGAGTCCGATAGACGCCTCTTTCTTCGTTTTCGCCCCAAATGGAGCCTAGGGCAGCTACGTAAATTACTTTGGGGTTGTCTTGATGCACAATGATCCGGTGGATATTTTTAGTGTTTTCCAAACCCATCATTTCCCAAGTTTGGCCGCCATCCAAACTTTTGTAGATGCCACCACCAGTGTTGTGTGAGTTTCGAGGATTCCCTTCTCCGGTACCAACCCATACTTCGCTAGGGTTGCTTTGGTTGATAGCTACTGCACCGATAGAGATGACAGGCTGGTCATCAAAAATGGGTTCCCATTGAACACCACCGTTGGTAGATTTCCAGACGCCGCCGGAAGCAGTACCGGCATAAATGATATCTGAATCGCTCAGGTCTACGTCAATGGAAGTCACCCGTCCACTCATCCCTGCGGGACCAATGTTACGGGGTTTGATATCTTTCAGATGATCCATATTAAGCTTTTGGGCTTGGCTGAAAGTAGCGCAGAGCAGCAACAAGCTTAAAAGTGGGATAAATTTACATTTGAACATAAAATCTATTTTTTCCATAATGATAAGCTGCTAAAGCTTAGTTAAGGATAAAAATAGCCGAAATGCATTTTTATATAGGTATATGGAGATTTTAGTTCTACTCTTTAAAAAATCTCAATAAATCATCCTTGCCCTACTATTTTATTAAATCTGTAAAAATCACCCCACAGAAGTACCACTAAAACAATGGGTAATCAAATCATAAGTACTAAGAATACCCATTAATTGTCCGTCCAAGTTTGTAATAGGGATGGCATGGAATAGGTTTTCCCGAAAATAATCTGCTGCTTTATCCAAAGTATCCTCTGGACGCAAACAGGCTACTTGTTTGGTCATCACTTCCCGAACGAGTAGTGACCTTAAGACCGCCTCATTGTAGGTTTTACTAACGGGTGCTTTAAAGAGTGTAAAACCATGTAGGATTTGGTAATAATCAGATTTGCTAATCATGCCCACCACTTGTGCATCTTCCACAACCGGAATATGATGGATAGCGTTGGCCTGGAAAATCTGGTCTACTTTATCCATTGTATCTCTAGGTTGAATAGAGATGACATTGGTTGTCATAATCTCTGCTATTCTATTAGTTTTCATCGTTACTTTTTGAATTCGAAACTCAATATTTCACCACTACAATAACTAATTAGTTGGCTTACTCTTCGTAAGTCTCCATGGGTGTTGGCTCAATTGGAGAAGAAAAACTAAATAACAATAAGTCATGTGTTGTAACTAACCCAACTAATGCATCATCTTCTACGATAGGTAGGGCATGAAATTTATTAGCTAAGAAAATATCGGCCGCTAAGCCAATCGTATCTTCAGGGTCTAGACTTAAAGGGTATTTAGTCATAAAATCCAAAGCTTGTAAGCTATCGTATTTTAGTTGAGAAAACGTTTTACCACTTGTATTTAAAGACAATACATAGGCAATCTTAGAGAAGTCCTCTTTACTAATAATTCCAAGTAAGCGTTCTCCTGCATCTACGACGGGTAAATGATGGAAACTATATTCGTTAAAGATATTTTTTACTTCTTTGGCGGTTGCCGTGGGTGGTACGGTGACCAAATTGGTGGTCATGATATTTCGTACTGCTCGATTCGTATCCATAGCTAGTTTTTTTAAATTAATAATTTCTTTTTATAAATCTAGCTATACTTGATTGGGATGCCATTGATAGAAGTCAGCCGTGAGATTGATTTTAATCAAGTAATGATCTATAGATCAGCCTATAAGGAAGAGCAGGGCTACTAAGCTTACCGTAAAGCTGCTTAAGCTATCCCTAATTCTGGTAAGATTAAGATAGGAAGTTTACTTTTTGAAATGCTGCTAATCGTATTACTTGGGTTGAATAATTTTTGAAGCAGCGGTCTTCGATGATGAATCATACAAATCATATCTGCTTGTTCACTTTCTGCAAATTCTATAATTGAATCTGTGATCGACGTATCATTAAAGTCATAGTGAATAGAATATTGAATATTTTCTAAGAAAATGGATAGATCTAATTTAAAGCCTTTGTCTTGATCGCCTTCATCCTGATGAAAGATTTCTAGTTTAGCTCCAAAATGTCTTGCGAGTTCGGGTAGAGGGCTGATTTGTTTAGTCGTCCCGATGTGTTGATCATCTAAGGCCCAGACAATTTTCTCTGGAGCTTTGAACAAATAGTCTGGTGGCACTACGAGTATCGGTGTTTGTGCTTTTTGGACTAGGTGTTTGGTAGTACTACCCAAAAAGAAATAGTCCAAATCGACTTTACCCTTAGCACTCATAACAATTAAGTCATATTTATCCGCAATAGAAGCCAAAGCACTAGTTGTAGTACCTGCTAATAAGAGGGTATCATACTTTAAATCTCCATCAACTGCATCGTGCATTTTTTGGGAGAGTTTCCAAAGTTGCTTTCTCAGTCTTTCTTTTACGATTTGGCTACCTTCTGCATACAAGCCTATGGTACCAGCAGCATCCGTCACGTGTACGATATCTACAGGAACTTTTAAAGCTCTGCTCAAATGTGCTGCATAGATAGCCGAGGCCTCAGCATGTTCAGAAAAATCGCTCGGTAGAAGAATTTTTTTCATACGCTAAAAGATACAAACAAAAAAAGGCTTTGACAAGCGTAGGCTTTCCAAAGCAGATGATTTTAGAAATAATATTTTTTGAAAATTAATTAGAATCGGAGAGGTGTAGCTACTTAGTGACTTGGGTAGCTTGTTGCAAGACACCCTTCAATTGCTCGACACTAGGAACATCGGTTTGGAAGTGAAATTTCCCGTTAATACATAAAGCCGGAATACCAATGATATCATATTCAAGAATTTGATGAATATCTTTGATTTCATTAATCGGTATATCTAACTGCAAAGAGGTTAGTGCTTTTTGAAGGTTATCTAAAAAATTTAAATACCGCTTGGAGCCTATTCCAAGCAGCTCCAAGTTAAGGACTTGCTGATTCTGCTGTACACTACTCGTCATCTCATTTGGACATTAAGGCAGTTCTTCAAAATGATTTTACTCTTGCAAGATCGATGAAAGCCAGTAATTGAATAATGACTTTTGTCATCGATATTGGTGATATTAGCATGTAAATCAGACCGATAGGCCCATTACCTTTACCATAAAGAGTAATAAAACCAGAAAACTAGGATAATTGTTATCCACATTTTATTCTTTAATAAGGTGAAAAAATCCTTAATTTTAGACAAAACAACAACGTTTGGATTCTAACAACTACATTAAATCTGAGGCAGCTTCTCGTTTAGAGGCAGTTATTCATACAGCAACGGACGGCATCATACTAATCAATGAACGAGGCATCATGGAGTTAATCAATGATGCTGCTGCCAGGTTATTTGGCTTTTCTAAGGCAGAAATGACCGGTCAAAATGTATCTATGCTCATGCCAAACCCTAGAAAGTCGGAACATGATTCTTACATCAGAAATTATGTAAAAACCGGTGAGGCTAAGATTATTGGTATAGGCCGTGAGGTACATGGTCAGAAAAAGGATGGCACTATTTTCCCCCTAAGATTGAGTATTAGTGAAGTAGCACATGATAGTGGTAGAGCATTCACCGGTATTTTACATGACTTGACTCAAGAAAAGGCTTATCAAGAGGAAATTAAGCGCCTCAATGCTGTTCTGGAAGAAAAAGTAGTAGAACGAACCGAAGAGTTAGCTTCTGCGATCAATCAATTACTCAAAGTCAATAAAAAATTGCAACACGAGGTTGAGGAGAGAGTTGCTGCAGAAAATGAAATTCGTAAAAAAGAACAGCAGTTACGTAAAGCTTTTGAGAAAGAAAGAGAACTTAACCGACTAAAATCCCGGTTCGTTTCTATGGCTTCTCATGAATTCAGAACTCCTTTGAGCACCATTCTTTCCTCAGCAGACTTAATCGAAGCTTATAAATTAGAAGGCCAGCAACCCAAAAGAGAACGACATACCAACCGGATCAAGTCAGCAGTTTCTAATTTGACCGGTATACTCAATGACTTTTTATCTTTATCCAAATTAGAAGAAGGCAAAATCCATTCTAAACCCGTAACTTTTGACTTAGAAGCTTTCTGTAAAGAGACTGTTGAAGATTTACATGGGATGCTAAAAGAAGGACAACGCATTAGACATCAGGGCGTACCAGCTGGTACTATGATTACCGTGGATAAGAAAATGTTGAAAAATATCCTCTATAATTTATTAAGTAATGCCATTAAATACTCTAATCCTGGTCAAGAAATAGATTGCATGGCAAAATTAAGTGATACGGAGCTTAGTCTTACCATTCGGGATTATGGCATTGGTATTCCACAAGAAGAGCAGCAGCATTTATTTACCCGTTTTTTCAGAGCACACAATGTAGAAAATATTCAAGGCACTGGTTTAGGTTTGAATATTGTAAAAAAATACCTAGATATGCTGAAAGGTCAAATTAGCTTTGAAAGCAAGGAAGGATTGGGATCTACCTTTTACATTAAAGTCCCTTTGGAAGAAAAACAATAAACAATGAACCAAAAAAGAATACTTGTCATTGAAGACAATCAAGAAGTTAGAGAAAACCTAGAGGAAATCCTAGAGCTATACGGATATGAAGTCGTAGTAGCAGAAGATGGAAAAGTGGGCGTAGACAAAGCCATGGAATGTGACCCGGATTTAATCCTTTGTGATGTAATGATGCCTCGCTTAGATGGTTTCGGGGTGCTCAATATTCTCGGACGCAAATCTGAGACTGCTTCTATTCCATTTATCTTCCTTACGGCCAAAGCTGAAAAAGCAGACTTTAGAAGAGGAATGAACCTAGGAGCTGATGATTACATCGCCAAACCTTTTTATAAAGATGAATTGCTTTCTGTTATCGAAACTCGCTTGAAAAAAAGCCAAAAACTAAAGCAGCAATTTGATGGGACCGCCCAAGGTCTTTCTGCTTTCATTAACGAGGCGAAAGGTTACGAAGCCCTAAAAAAATTATCCGATGACCGCAAAATCAAGACGTATAAAAAGCGGGATTTAGTTTTTGAAGAAGGCGACTATCCACGCTATCTTTTCTTTGTAAACAGCGGCACCGTTAAACTCTTCAAAACCAACGAACACGGTAAAGAATACATCATTAACATCTGTAAGAAAGGAGACTTTTTTTGATATGTTGATTTAATTAAAAATGATCAACATAATGAATCAGCAGCAGCACTTGAAACTACAGAAATAAGCCTGATCCCTCAAGAAGATTTCCTAAAATTACTCCACGGTAACCGGGATGTCACCTCTCAGCTGATTAAAATGCTGGCTAATAATGTCACTGATCACGAAGATCAATTGTTAGACCTAGCCTACAATTCCGTTCGTAAACGCGTAGCGGATGCCGTCTTATTCTTAAGCGAAAAAGAAGGTAAAAAAGAAATTAGTATTTTACGAGATGACCTGGCTAGGATTGTAGGAACCGCCAAAGAAAGCGTAATCAGAATGCTTACAGAGTTTAAGCATGATGGTTATATTGATATTCAAGATGGTGTGATCCGAATTAAAGAAAAAGAGAAATTAGAGAATATGCCAGGATAACCAGAAATCATATGCGTTATCTTTTTTATCCATTCTTTTGCTTTTTTGTAATCGCTTGTACCCCTCTTGAGAAATCAACTTCCCCCACAAAGCGAACCATTAAACTAGAGGCCAACCGCTACAATGTGGCCTTTCTAATTATGGATGGCGTCTACAACACAGAGCTTACTGCGCCCTATGATATTTTTCAGCATACCATTTTCCGCGATAATATCAAGGCCATGAATGTCTTTTTAGTCGCTAATACCCTCGAGCCAGTAACCAGTTTTGAGGGCATTCGTATGCTACCAGATTATAACTACCTAAGCGATGATTTGCCAAAGATTGATATTTTAGTGGTCCCCAGTGCGGAGCATCATCTGGATACAGATTTGGAGGATGAAGCGATGCTAGACTTTGTCAGAAAAGTAGACCAAGAAGCCCTTTTTATTACTTCTCACTGTGACGGAGCCTTCGTCTTGGCACAAGCAGGTTTACTAAATGGAAGTGTCTCCACTACCTTCCCAAGTGATATTGATGAGATGCGCAAACGCTTCCCAGCATTAGACATTAGAAAGGACGTACTATTCGTCCACGATGGAAAATACATCACTTCTGCAGGTGGCGCAAAAAGTTTTGAAGCAGCACTCTACCTTTCCGAATATCTTTATGGAGACAGTATAGCCCGCAGCCTGGCGAATGGATTGGTGATTGATTGGAAGTTGGAGGAAGTACCACATCTTGTGATTTCACAAAAATAGTTAACAAGCTAAGAATAGTTTTTTTTAGAGGTTTCTCTTTTGAGGACTGAAGTGTCACTGTTCTCTGGTTGTCATATGGCGGAGTATTTCGCGTTGTCATTGTGATCAACTGTCTCAAATACTTTGATAACCCCGCCTCCTTTAAGAGCTCGATTGACCTCTTTTTGCCAATCGATTTAATGTTTTATTTTTATTTGATATTTTGGTAATGCATCAAATGTAAGGCTGTGCTCAAAAAAAATAACAAACAATTGCGATTAATTCCCTACGCTCACCCTGCCCTAAAGGGGATCTGCGCGCTTGGCTTCCTTTAGGATTGAGGTGCGGGCGGGAGAAATAGCCTTACATTAATAGCACTACCGATATTTTTTCACAGTGTAACTTCTATTTTATTAACTATGTGAGTACTAATTATTGCTTTCAAAAGACCAAAACAGCCTAAATAATAGCAATAATTGATAAAATTAACTATATTCGTAATTGAAAATTATATCTACTAAGTCTCGTCTCTATCAAGCTATCAAAAATTGAATTTAAGGTAAGCACTTAAATTAAGCCAATTACCTATTTTCCCTCCCAAAACCGCAACGCGTAATAGGATTTATACTTGTTCTTTTTTAGAACATGATACCCTTATAAGATACTTGTTCTTAATATAAATATGTTTCCCCTAAATGAGAGAGTTAAAAGAGTTAGCTCTAATGATTAATCTCGGCGAGCTTAAGACGACCACTAATAACTTACTTGCTTTTCAATCAGATTCAAAATTAGCCATGCTCTATTCCGGGATAGTTGATGGCCTTTATGATACTGATCAAACAGCAATGAATAACTTATATCCCACTAATGCTTCTAGCAGCGGGTACCGTAAGTTAAAATCTACTTTAAAAAAACGTTTAAAAGATGCCATTCTTTTATTCGATGAGCGCAAACAACCATTCACGGATTATCAAAAGGCCTATTACCAATGCCATAAAGATTGGGTAGTAGTAAAGATATTGCTGGGTAAAAATGCTCGTGAAGCAGCAGTAGATATAGCCCTCAGCTTACTGAGAAAAGCGCAAAAATATGAATTTACAGACCTGGTTATGGATATGGCAAGTGTTTTGCGCTTACATTATGGCGCCCGCATGGGGGATTCAGAAAAATTCAAAGAGTATCATAAAATCCTCCAGAAATACCAAGATCAATTTATTAAAGAGGAAAATGCCCAACATGCCTATATTGAGTTGATCCTTTACTATGTCAACAATCGTTCTCCGAAAGAGGAGCAACACGAACAAGCTAGGATAGCCGCTAAAAAAATCAAACCTGCTTTTGAAAAATATGGAGGTCGACAGATTGAACTCTATTATTATTTGGTTAAATTGATGGAATACACCACTGTTTATCAATACGATAAAGCCTTAGATGTTTGTGAAAAGGCCATTCATTGTTTTGAGAATAAACCTTACAGTGCGCCAGTTCCGCTTCAAATATTTTATTATCAGCAACTAGTTTGTTATATCCAACTTTGTCAGTTTGATAAAGGTCAGGAAGTAGTAGAAAAATGCTTCGCCCTAGTTAACGACGGAAGTTTCAACTATTTTAAATTCCATGAACTCTACTTCTTACTCACTATGCATGCTGGTAATTATTCCGAGGCAGTATTAACCTTTGAAAAAGCAACCAATCATCAGCGTTTTCAGTTTTTACCAGCTGGTGTACGAGAGGTTTGGCGGATATACCATGCCTATCTTTATTACCTTCATATCGTTGGTCAGATACCTGAAATGCCTCAATTAGGAGCCAGCTCTAAGAACTTCAAATTAAGTCGATTTATTAATGAACTCCCCATCTTTTCTAAAGATAAAAGTGGATTCAATGCATCTGTATTGATCATCCAAACCTTAATCCTAATCGCAGAAAAAAGATACGAAGATACCATAAGTCGTTTCGACTCCACTAAGCAATATTGTTATCGATACCTAAAAAGTGAATATACACGACGGAGTTATTTATTTGTCAAAATGCTACTTAAAGTACAGCAAATTGGCTTTGATAAGCCCCAAATTGAACAAAAAACTAAAAAGCTTTTAAAAGAGCTAAAGTCTATTCCCATTGAAGTTTCCCAACAAGCGATTGAAATAGAAATTATTCCTTTTGAGCTACTTTGGCAGTACCTCTTAAATTCTTTAGATTAATTTTATTAAATCAACTTCTATGACAAAAATGACGACTTCACTATTTAAAACCATTGCTTATCCTAATTATCGATCAATTATTGTAGTCGATATAACGGATGTTTAAACCTTATTATGTGCGAATATTAAGAAACAAATAAGTAATTCTTTTTAAGAAATTTCAGCCTTTTCTCCTTTGAGAAAGGGCTTTTTTTATTTTTTGTTGCTTCCTATGCCACAATTTCAGAGGAAACAATTACCCCCATAATGTTACTTTTTTGGACAGTTTTGACACAATCCTACCCTCCAAAAGCTAAGGAAAAGCCCCTAACAAGTACATAAACCACTGACTATCAAATAAATACTAATTTTATTTTTTTAAATATACCAAGTAACACCCCTATGCTTTTTATTACTGACATTAATGGTAACAGCGCTTACATTTGTAATAACAAATCAACCTATTTAAAATACTAAATCAAATCTATCATGAAAAACACTATTACAAAATCAACAGCCTATCGAAATCAAACGCTATTTTTTTCCCTAAAATCTAATGTCATTATTATTGATGTTACGGATGTGTAGTGCATTTAAATTCTTTACTAAAAAATAGTACATAGGAAAAAAGTACATTTCTTCGAATTGTTTTGACAATTCCATCTCCCAAAAGTTTGTGCAAGCGTAAGTCAAATACTTACTATGCTTAGTGGCTCTCCGATTATCGACCGCTAATTTTCAAATTTATTAATCCAGCACAATGGTTTTATCAAGCTTTTCCCCCTGGGAAGACCGGCCCGCCTGTCTTCATAAGACAGCTATCGTAGAAGCAGAATTAATCCTTGGCGTAACGAGTAAGCGATGTAGTGGAAATGGCATCTGTAGCCTTTACACAAAAGGAAGCATTAAACTAGAAAAAGCATACATCAATTTCGCAGCCGTAGAAATCGAATGTGATACTGCTGAGAACCTATTATTTAGGATTCAGAAAAATACTATGCGTCAAAGTACTATTCTTAAATATTTCAGTCAACCCAATTTTTTAATGGAAGAAGATTTTCATCTTCCCAGTTTCCTAAAAGAAAAAACTTCTACAAAAAGAACTTATATAAGCAAAGGAACATACCAAATACACGAATTTAAGAATTCGTACTACCTGTTCTTTTAAAAGAAAGTACAATAAATCTAAATCATCAACAATAAGACTTTATAATTACTAAATCATAAATCAATAAGTATGCGACCCTTTACATTTGAGACGACCGGCTCAAAGGGTATACCCCTTTGCCCAAAACTAATCTGGAGCTATGGCGGCTGGATTGGTTTATTCCTGTTTATGAGCTTGAGTATAAGCAATTGCTCAAAGCAAGAAAATCAGGTAACCAACAATACAGTTAATTTTGAATTAGACTCCTCAGGAGAACTAAATGCAACAACTGAATTCTATCAATTCAATTTGCAAGATGAGCGAATGAACATTAGATTAGGATCAGGTGAAGAGACCAGCCTTGATTTTGGTCATTCCTTTACACAAAAAGCACAAAATTCAATGAGTGATGTTCTTCTGAGTACAAAGGAAGAAAATTTTGATCTACGTGTTTACGCTAAAGAAAATGGCCTAATTGCTTATGATTTCATCATTCCTCCGGGTACAGACCCCAATGAAATTTCTATTCAAATAGATCAGGATAAATCTCCCTTAATTTCTGAAGCAGGAGATTTAATCGTCGCTCTAAAAGATGGAGCTATTAAACATTCAAAACCAGAATCTTTCCAAATAATTGAAGGCGAAAAAGTAAGCGTGGAAAGCCATTTTATTTTAGAAGATAACCGATTGAGTTTTGAGATAGGAAACTATGATGATACGTATAACTTAGTCATTGACCCAACAATTGAGGCAATAGGACAAGAAGCTATGGTGGCTATGGGAATGATGGCATGTGGAGTAAACATCGAAAGTGCTGTCGTTTCTGGTTGTTATGTAGAAGGCAATACTATAAAAGCAACCGTCACTGTTGAGGTATCTTGGGCTATGCCCAATGCTCCTAATACTGATCAAATTTTAGTACAAGTAGGAAGTGATTTCAAATTCTTTCCTTTAAGTGTACCCGTAACCACTTCTAATGGAACTGAAATTCAAAATGCTAAGATTCTCAACTCTCCACAAGTAATTGCTTTTGATGTAGAGCTAGATGCCAATTCTAGTGTAGTCTTAGTAAATGCTGAATTCGTAGGGCAAGTTGGTTGTACACCAGCTGTTCCTGTCCCTGTCACTATTCCAGATAATAGTACTTGTCTATCTGAACCTTGTTCAGTAGATAGCGATGTCATTGGAGGTGTTGTATTTGGCGATAACAACTTTGATGGGATTAGAGACCCTGGGGAAACTTCTCGTTATAAAGACGTATTGGTCAAAATTTACAGTACAGACAATACGGGTATAACCAATGAAATTGCTCAAGATGTAACGGATGTTTTTGGTAATTATTCCTTCGACGGTTTAACCCCAGGAGAACGGTATAGAGTAGAATTTGAATTACCTAATAGCATCTCTGCTATTGTAAAAGCAAGTACACTAGGAGAAAACAGTCAAACTCAAGTTCAGTTTATCGAAGCAGGTACTTGTAATGCCGATTATGCTATTGCTGATCCAGTAGCCTTCTGTCAAGATAATCCTCTCTTAGTGATCCCTTGTTTTGTTAACGGAGGTCTGACGACTAATGATGGTACTGGAGGAGATGATGCACTATTAGCTTTTCGTTACTCTGCTACGACCTATGATGGAAATGGTTTTGTAAATCAGGATGCAAATCCAATGATTTTGGCCCGACACAATTTAGTAGGTACTATTTGGGGAATCGCACATAATCGATTTACGAATCAAACCTTTTCTTCCTCTGTTTTCCGTAGGCACTCTGCTTTAGGAACAAATGGTTTAGGTGGTATTTATGTGACTCAATTAGATCAAGTTGATCCAAATGTACTCGATAATACGTCTACTACTACTGCCTTTTTAGACCTCAATGCAGATTTAGGTATAGATGTAGGAACGGAGCCAGCGAATAGAAACTTACCAGCACAAACCAATCTTCCTTCAACGGATGTGGAAGCTTTTTCTGCTGTTGGTAAAATTGGACTTGGGGACATCGATATTTCTGAAACTGGTGATACTTTATATGTGGTCAACTTATTTGACCAAAAAATCTATGGTATTGATTTAACGGATTACAATACGAATCTAAAAAGTGGAAATCCTGCCAGTAGTGCAGATATCATAAATTCATTCGCATTAGATATACCTAACAACTGTTCAAATGGAAATTTGAGACCTTTTGCCCTTAAATATAGTGGAGGCAAAATATTAGTTGGTTCTATTTGTGATGGCACCTCTGGTACGGCTAGTGATTTAAGAGCAATTGTACATCAAATAGATCCTATTACAAACGCTGCTACAGAAGTTTTTAATTTCCCACTCACCTACCCTAAAGGTGCTCCCGTAGCATCCGGTAATAATGCCATTAATTCAGGATGGTATCCTTGGAGTGATGACTATCAGCAGCATTTAAATACAACAGCCTTATATACTTCAAATAATTGGATCATTTATCCGACGCCTATTTTTGCGGATATTGACATTGATTTGGATGGTTCCTTGATTCTTTCTTTAACAGACCGCTCTGGTCTCCAGTGGGGTTATTTTAATTATTATCCAGATGAAAATAATTTACTCCCTGCTAGCGGTAATTTCCCTGAGTTTTTTGCTGGGGGAGACGTGCTAAGAGCCTATGCATCTGGAGACAACTTTATTTTAGAAAATAATGGTAAAGCCGGCCCACAAATCGGTGCCGGTGTAGACAATAATCAAGGCCCAGGATTTGGTGAGTTTTATGCAGATAATATTACCTTTTCTGGCCCTCCAGGGTTCCACTCTGAATTAGCAATGGGAGGTATCGCTATTCTCCCTGGTAGTGGAGAGACCGTAGTCGGTGCAGTTGACCCAGGTGTAACAATACGCGCTGGAGGAACGCGAAAAATTAGTAACATAAACGGTTTACCACTTTCTGCAAACACCATTTATAGCGGTGCTAATGAAGATAACGGTGCAGGTACTGTTCCTACAACCTTTGGTAAAGGAATTGGTCTTGGAGATATTGAAATAGGTTGTGAAGCCTTAACGATTATTGCAATAGGAAACTATGTATGGTACGACAGCATTCCCAATGGTCTCCAAGATCCTATCGAACGTCCCATTGGTGGTTTAACTGTCAAACTCTATAACAAAACGGATGATAGCTTCGCTCCTGGCACCTTATTAGCCTCTACCACTACAGATGAAAATGGAAACTATCAATTCAAAGGATATATTTTTGATGATCCTAATTTAGTTACCTGGGCAGAAGATACCAACCTAGAGCCTAATACTCAATATTATGTAGTATTTGGAATGAATGCTATGGATTATGATGCAGACAGACAATTCTTTACCATAAATGGAGAAGATTTTATTCTTACAGCAATGAATGACGCTGGAGATGATGATATTGATTCAGATGTTGACGAAAATGCGCTCTCCTCCGCAGTGGGAGATTTGCCTGCTAATATGCCTTTCTTTTGTGCAGAAACAGGATTCGATGGAGATGTAAATTTTGATATTGATGTGGGCCTTAGTCGAGCCTTTGACTATGGTGATCTACCAGAAGCCTCAAATTATTTAACCCTTGAAGAAAACGCTGGTCCTTATCATATTGTACCAGCAAATCCAGTATTAAAACTAGGTACACTAATTGATACCGAAGAGGATGGTCAAC
>CAXIDD010000053.1:0-14629 GCA_964021975.1 uncultured Saprospirales bacterium
CGGCCATTCTCGTTTTTCAAAAATAGATCGCCAGATAGTGGATGACGGTTTCCATTAAAGGTAAACCGCCGACCGAAAGTAACATTCTGGGGCAGGGAATGATTCAATTGATACATATCTAAATCACCATCTAAATCATAATCAAAAAAGGCAGCTTGGGTTCCAAATCCGACTAAATCCAGGCCATAATCTGCTGCCTGATCTATAAACTTAGGCACTCCATTTTCTAAACCTTGGTTGATAAAAAGTTGGTTTTTTCCCTTTAGAATAGCATAATCTCCTACTTGAGAAACATATAAGTCTAAGAGGCCATCTTGATTAATATCTACCACCGAAACACCACTACTCCAGGCGCCACTACTTCCAGCTAATCCAGCAGCTTCCGTTTGATTCTTAAATTTCAAATCCCCTTGATTAAGAAAGAATTGATTTGGGCCCATATTACTCGTAAAATAGAGGTCTACTAATCCGTCTTGATTAAAATCGCCGGCAGCTACTCCTCCTCCATTAAAGAAGTACATGTAGTTAAATACATTAAATGCTTCACTTTGGACCAGCTTATTTTCAAAATCAAGTCCCGTTTCTTTGCCCGTATGAAGCCGGAACGCAGATTGATCTGGAGCGTTTTTTTGGCAAGCACTCGCCAATGCTAATAGTACTAAAATGAATAGTTTGTTGAGTTCCATTACTTAGTTGATCAAATATGAATAAGTTATATTAAAACGAATTCTGGTCATGTCAATTTGTATCTTATCATTGAGGACATTTTGTGGACCACCACCAACGAAGTCTGGTAGCAGTAAAAAGGAATCATGTCCGATGGTTGCTCTTCCGTTCAGCTCCAGACTAGATCGTTCATTTAACCACTTACGAATCCCAAATTCCGCTACGAATCCAGCATTGGATCCATTACCAGTATTTTTAGCAAAACCTAGATCATTAAAAACGGGGCCACCACCACTTGGCTCAAGCGTTGTTCCTAAGGGTATGAAATCAAAAGGCGCACCATAATCTTCACTGATATCCGTAGTCAATACCCAATTCACTACCGCGCCTAAGCCTAGGCTCAGGTCCCATGTTTTCTGGAGGGGAATGTTATGGCGAATAATAATTGGAGTAGCCAAATAGCTGTAATTTAAAGCCAGTGGTGAGCGGTACAGAAAATTATAGAACTGTGTCCTAGGATCATTTCCAAAATTAGCAAGGATAAGGGCATTATCTGCCGATAGCTCTTTGCTGGTATATTCGAGGCCTAAATCCGCAAAAAAACGCTCATCAAAAAGTACTCGCATCCCAATTCCAAACCCAATACTCTGACTTAGGGTAAGATTTGCATTGGATAATAAACTTTTCTCGATAATTGGTTCGTCAAACGCCCCGTAGAGCACACGACCGAAGATTCCAATTTTAGTTTGAAAAAATGGATTCTCTGGGACAATTAGAGTTTTATCTGGATTTAGACAAGCTTGTGCTTTCTGAAAAGTAGTAAGCAAATTCGCTTTTGTATAACGAGGGTTACCCACTGGATTGGCACTACAAGTACCAAATAAGTAATTGAACTGCCTTTGAAATCCAATACGATTGACTCTAACCAGTGATTCTCGATCCGGCATTTTTATAAAAAAAACCTCTCCTGCCATTTTAGAATATCCTTCATATAAAATGGCTTCCCCTTCGGCCAGGGTAACCAAAAAAATAGTTTCCAGACTATCTTTTTGGATTAAATCATAAGCAATAATTTTAGTAGCTCCTGCCGCTTCTACTTCCTGGACATTTTGTGGCCGGAGTATCGTTTTATCTTTGAGGTTTCCATCTGGATAAAAGCTAATTTGATTACTGGTTATATTTGAAAAATTAAAAAGTCCTTTGACTGACGCGCCATTTTTATCAATGTATTGTCCCTCTAAGCGGTTGTTGTATTGTGCTTGTAAGGCACTTGTAAAGGCCAGAATAAAAAGACCAAAAATCAATTTTTTCCAAGACTTTTGAAACATAGTTTTTAGTTTACTGCACTTCTTCTGAAATTAATTTAAATAATTGTGGAGCTTGATTATTAATCAGACTTAATAAATGTGGTTCGCCATTTACATCAATTGGCAAGAGTTGTTTTAAGTCCCCAGTTATTTTCCAATCCAAAGAGCGATTATCAAGACGATTAAACCCTCCACTCCCACTATTCATCAATACATGGCCATAACTTGCATCCAATTTTCCAAATTGAGGCAAAAGTCCATCATAATTCCCACCAAGAACCAAATCTACTTGATCATCACCATTTAAATCTGTACAATATATTGCACAGATACAGGACCATTGGACGGCTTCAGGGAGCGCAGTCAAAGAAAACTGCCCGCTATTATTAATCGCTACTGCGGATTGAAAATAGGTGCCTTTTTTCACATCGGTTGCAGCTATTACTTCAGGAGTGAATAAATCTTGTATGGATTTTGTGGCATAATCACTGTGCTTAAGATTCTGTTTTTTCAGGCTATTAATTTGTCCAGTTAGCTCTTTTTTTAAGGTGACCGGTATATCACGGCCATCAATTTGTTGGGTAATGATTTTTTCTACGGTGCGGTTATTGTCAAAGTCATTCAGCCATAGTTTTGCTGGTGCTTCTATACTACCTGAGAAATAGAAATTCTCTCCTCGATTCCCTAATACCAAATCAGATTGCCCATCATTATTAATATCTGTTGCTTCTACGGCATACCACCAACCAGCATAATCATCTAGACCGATAGAGGTACTTTTCAGGCCTTCTTTAGTAATTGAAAAAGCTTGAGGGGCCATCCATTCTCCGACTACCACCAGCTCTTGCTGCCCATCCTGATCTAAATCAATTAAGGTACCATCCGTGAGCATCCCCGCGTAGGCAAAATCTTTGGCCTTACTAGCTGTAATATCCCTAAACTGACCTTTACCATCGCTTTCATATAAAAAGCTTTGAGGCGATCGACCATATTGACCAGGTACAGATCTACTTCCCACAATTAGATCTAGATCTCCGTCTTCATCAAAATCAAAAGGTATTACAAATGCTGTATTAAATCCATTAGGCTGGATGGCACGCCGATTCCAGGTAAAATTACCTGCTCCATCATTTAAATAAATACGATCTGATAAAAAGCGATCCCCTGCTGGTCGGTGGTTGCCACCTGAACCTACAAAAAGGTCTAAGTCATTGTCGCCATCCACATCAAAAAACTCGGCGGCGGTATCTTCAAAGAAACCAGAACTTTCGAATTGCGTGGCATTAAATACTTCAAACTTTCCATTCTTCTGAAGATATAGTTTTGGTATCCCATTCGTAGCTTCCCCTATAAAAACATCCTCGGTCCCATCTCCATTGACATCTCCAATAGCAGCAACTGGCCCTTCTCTAGAAACCATTTTAATGGTTAGTCCCTCCTGGAAGAAATCAATGAATGGATCTTCTTTATGCTCAGCAAAGCTTGATGTTACCTGCTCTAACAAAGGGTTTTTCGCCTGATTTTGAAGTAGATTTTCATTAATGGGTGTTTTATCAATTTGCTGATAATCTACTTGCAGAAACGTATCTACGGGAGGCTGATATAGGATAGATCGCATTTGATCCGGCCACAATACAACTAATGAATCTACTGTAGTAAAATCACCTAAGCCAA
Source organism: uncultured Saprospirales bacterium (assembly GCA_964021975.1). Taxonomy (GTDB): domain Bacteria; phylum Bacteroidota; class Bacteroidia; order Chitinophagales; family Saprospiraceae; genus DATFKA01. Next base: position 3,648 of record CAXIDD010000053.1, read on the forward strand.
AAGTCATTTTATAATCAATACTAGATTGGAAACCACGGCTAGGAATCATCTCAAAATTAAAAACCTGATCGGCAGCGTAAACCATCGCTTTAGCTCCCACCGCAAAACGATTTTGGGCAGGACCAGCTAGTTGAATTTGTAGGTAATGATGCTCATGAAGTTTTTCGTTATGATTCTGATAAACGAAAGCTTGTTGATTAAGGTTGTTGACGACTAAGTCTAAATCGCCATCATTATCTAGATCACCATAGGCTGCACCATGAGAGAAAGAGGCTTCTATAAATCCCCAGTCTATGCCTTTATCCTCAAATTGGAGTCCATCCGCATTTCGGAACATTTTATTCAGTTGTGGATTAGAAGGCATTTCTTCGATCATTTTATCCATTTCCTCTTTTTCCCCACTGAGTGCCATTTTTTGCATCACATCATTGGCGAAGAAATCCATAAAGTCTTGATCAGTCACATCCTGATAAACCCCATTACAAACATAAATATCTCGATAGCCATCATTGTCTGCATCAAACATTAAAGCTCCCCAGCTCCAGTCTGATGCGGCAACGCCGCTGTACTGTGCAGTTTCACTAAAGGTACCATCGCCATTATTCACTTGCAGGGTATTCTGCATAAACTGGTGGTAAAAATCGCGATTGAGCTTCTGCTGATAGATAGAATAATTTTCGAATAAAGAAGTCGTTTTTCGTCGATAATCACTTTCTGGCAACATCTCTGTGACAAAGATTTCTGGGTAAGCATCATTATTTAAGTCTGCCATGTCTGCCCCCATGGAAGAGAGGCTAATGTGTTGCATATAGTCTTTAATCTCTTCGGTAAACGTACCGTCTCCTTGGTTGATATACAGGTAATCTCTTTCGTAGAAATCATTGGAGACATACATATCTGGATATAGGTCACCATTAACATCTCCCACGGTAATACCAAGTCCAAAACCGATTAAGCTACCGTAAATGCCAGCTTCTTTGGAGACATCTGTAAAGGTATTATTATCATTACGTAATAACTTGTCTCCGCCACCTTTCAAAAAGTCTTTGACTTTCCAATCTTTGGCCTCTAAGTCGCGACGGTTACTATAATTAAGCGTATTGACTGGAATAAAGCTATTGTTTAGCAAGTACACGTCTAGATCACCATCTAGGTCATAATCAAAAAAAGCAGCATGGGTAGTGTATCCATTCTCATTCAATTGAAAATCAGCAGCAGCTTCGGTGAAAGTGGCATCTCCATTATTGATAAAAAGTTCATTTTCCTGGTCATCCCCAGCAACATACCCTGCATTACAAACATAAATATCTAATAAACCATCGTTGTTAATGTCTACCATAACGACGCCTGTGCTCCAGCCTTTAGTACCGGCGACGCCCGCTTGTTCGGTAATGTCTTCAAATTGAAAATCACCTAAATTCCGATAGAGTTTATTTTCCCCCATATTACTGGTCATGTAAACATCAACTAGGCCATCTTGATCAATGTCACCTAAAGAAACACCGCCACCGTTATAAAAATTTCGATAAGAAAAGATATTAAAATCTGGTGTATTTGCGACTGTGTTTACAAAATCAATTCCTGTTTGTTTAGGGCTCATCAATTCAAACAGCGTATTGTTCTGTTCACTTTGTTGGCAACTCATGACCAAAAAAGTTATCAAGCACAAAGTTGAAGCTAATCGTTTCATAATCATACTATTTACTATAATCAAAAGTACAATAATCAGGAGAGAATAGGGTAAAAAGAGGTGAGTTGACTGCAAAACATTCAATAAAGAATAGACAAGGGCTACCTGGAAAACACTCCAGATAGCCCTTATTTTATTAGCAAATTAATCTATAGATTAATAGCCCGCATTTTGCACCAAGTTTGGATTAGAATCCAATGCTTGCTGAGGAATTGGGAACAATACCCGAGTTGGATCGGTAATTGTTTTTTCTTCCCAAGTAGTAGCAAAAGTACCGAAACGAACCTGATCCGTTCTTCTGATTCCTTCCCAGTAAGTTTCAAATCCTCTTTCATCCAATAAAGACTCTTCTGTCAATGAAGAAATACTTGGAGCTCCACGAGCAGCACGTAATTCATTCAAAGTAGCAATAGCACCATCAGTATCTCCAGATCTGAATTGAGCCTCTGCTTTATTTACATAGGCCTCACCATAACGCATGATCCGGTATGGACCATGATCAGATGGGTGGTATTTGATTGCACGGATACCTTTTCCAGTAGCTGCACCAGCAATTGGCACATCTCTTGTAAAAGAAAGATCAAGCTTAGTACGCTCATCAACCAAAACTGAGCCATCATCAGCATATTGCTGCCCAATTAAAAATCCACGTCCAATACCAGAAAATTCAGAACCATCTGGTGTTGGATAATTTCCAATACGTGGATCGTTCTCATCAAACTTGTCATAGAAAGAAGCCAAAGAAGTGAAACCATTCCAACCAGAAGGGTTCTGGCTGTAGTGTAAGGTCATCATCCAACGATTCTGTCCAGAACCTTGGTTACTTACCAATATAATCTCAGAAGTGGCATCTTTTGTAAAAACTTTGAAGTACTCATCTTCTAATGCATAACCATATTGAGCAATTGCATCAACATTGTCAATCACTTTTTGCATATCACCAGAATCATGTGTATAAGGGCCAGCAGCATCTGCAGAGTTGTAAACAGCTCTGTTTAAATAAATTCTAGATAATAATAAATGTGCTGCTGCCTTATTAGGCCCTGTATTATCATTACTTGGCCCATCTCCTGGTAGGTTTGGCAATGCAGCTTCTAAATCAGAAATTGCAAAGTCAATAGCCTCTGTACGAGAAAATACTCGAGGATCTACATCTACACCTTCGTCTACTTCACGGAAAGGTACTACCCCAAAAAGATCCGCAACTTGATAAACATAAAACGCACGCAACCATTTAGCTTGAGCTTCTTGCTCTGCACTTGGATTAGAAGCTAAAATTTGGTTGGTTTTAAAAGCACGCTCATTCAACTGGTTCCAAGCACCTAGAACATAGGCATGAGTTGGATCCCAGGTATGCTGGTGTAAAGTACGCCAGACACCATTGTCTCCCCAGTCAACCCCTCTAGTAGGAGGAATCATTTCATCAGAAGTGTGCTGACTAAGCGAATAAATATTTGCTTGATCAGTAAAAGCAGATAAATCATTTAAAGCAGCTTCTAAAAGCTGAGTTGGATCACCAGCTGTAAAACCATCTTCATTAGGCTCAAGGATAATTGAATCTGTACCCTCTACCTCTAAATCAGTACACGCAGAAAAGAAAAGTAGCGTGCAGGCACTCAATAAGAGTAGCCCTTTTGTTAAGATATTTGATTTCATATCATTATATTTTTTTTATAAACTTTACTTACATAAAGTAAAGAATTTGGTAGTAGTCTTTTCAGTATTTACTGTCAAAAAAAAGTCATTCGTCGAGATAATGTCTTTAATTTTACAAAGACTGCTACCAAAAGTTCTGTTCTTAATTAGAATGAAGCATTTACTCCAAAAGTAACCGTTCTTGCACGAGGATAAGCCGTGTAATCAATACCAATTGATGGTACACCATTAATTGGCTTACTTACACTTACCTCAGGATCTTGACCACTGTAGCTATCAATAACAAACAAGTTCTGTGCATTCACGAAGAAACGTAGAGAAGAGAATACGTCTGAACCACTAGTATTCACTTTATAACCTAAGTTTACATTTTGCAATCTTAGGAAGTCTCCTTTCTCTAAGAAACGAGTAGATACATCCGGAGCATTCAAGTTGCTTTCTCCGTTACCTACTACATCACGTGTTACGTTACGACCACTAGCCAATGCACCTGCTGTAAACAGTGCGTTTGCTGTATTACTGTAAAGGTAATGACCAAACTGGCCTGAGAAGAAGAAGCTAAAGTCTAAGTCTCCAAAACGGAAAGTATTGGTCAAACCTAAGTTAGTGGTAGGTAGTGGACTCTGTCCAGTAAACTCTTGAACGTCACCATTAGGGTACACAGTAATTCCATTGTCATCATAACCTCCAAATTCACGTAGAAAGTAAGCATAAAGTGGCTGCCCTTCTGCGATCCGTTGAGCGAATGCACCAGTCAAACCTTGACCATCAATATCACCAGTGTTGATTAGACCACCAAAGTTCTGAACTTCGTTGTCATTGAAGGCAATATTAAAGTTAACATCCCAACCAAAGTCAGCTTTGTCAACTACTACACCCGTTAATGCTAACTCTACACCTTGGTTGATTACATCCGCATCTAGGTTAGTCCAAAAGAATGGCGTAACTGCAGGTTGAGCAGACTGAATCTGAATCAACAAATCGTTGGTATTCTTGTAGTAATAATCCAAAGAACCAGAAAGACGGTTATTGAAGAAACCGAAATCAAATCCTAAGTTAATTTGGCTAGTAGACTCCCACTTCAAATCTGGGTTAGCAAATGCTACGGTACTCAAACCACCACCATTGATATTCTCAGCACCGTTGTTTACAGTCCAGTCACCATAGCGTTGACGCTCTTGGTACAAGTTGTGTGGCAACTCTTGGTTACCTGTTACACCGTATCCAACACGGAAACTCAAATCATCAAAGAAGTCAGGTACAAAGTCTTCTTCAGCCAAACGCCATTTGAAAGCAGCTGATGGGAAGTATCCGTACTGGTTTCCAGAACCGAAACGAGTAGAACCATCCGCACGTAAGGTAGCAGTCAATAAATACTTATCTGCAATAGAGAAGTTTACCCGACCGAAGTAAGATTGTAACTCATCAATTGTTTTGAAAGAGTTACTTCCTACTACACCAGCATTACCATTAGATTGATCAGCAGATGCTAAGTTATTAATAATCAAATCCAAATCGTTGGTTCTGAAATTAGCATATTGAGAGCTTTTTCCAACTCTTTCAAATCTTTGGTAAGAATATCCCAATAAACCATTAAAGGTTACATTACCAAAGTCTTTGTCATAAGTGAAATAATTTTCCCACAATTGATTATTTACCTGAATATCGTTTAGGTATAAACGACCAATATCAGAAACATCAGCTACCAATAACTCAGGGGAGAATGCATCTGTACGAGAAGAGAAAGAACGGTCAAAACCTACAACAGTTTTAAATGTTAGTCCTTCTGTAAGTTGATATTGACCAGAGATATTACCCAATGTTCTCAGGGTATTTGTGAAACTTTCACTCATGTTCAAAATTGCAATTGGATTTGGCTCTGTAACACTAATCTGATTAAAAGTTCCATCAGGAGCAAAAACAGGCTGAGTAGGGTTAGCTTTCAATATGTTTGCTAACAAATCCCCTCTAAAGCCAGAGTTTGTAGTTACGGCAACGTTGTCATCATTATTGGTGGCAACGGTAAATTGCGTAGATATCGTTAATTTGTCATCTAGGAAATTCCGAGTACCATTGAAACGTGCTGAAAGTCTTTGTAAAGCACTTTCTTCGATAATACCTTCTTGATCCATGTAAGATACCGAAAAACGGTAGTTACCATCTGCATTACCTGCTCCAAAAGATAAGTTGTGGTTTTGAGTCACTCCAGTACGGAATGCTTCCTCTTGCCAATCTGTGTTTGCACCACCATCAAGGGTAGCAGCTGCAGCTGCACCGTTGAATTCAGTATAGGCAGCTAAGTATTCATCTCTTTCTAGTAAATCATACTTACGAGTAATATTAGAGAATCCTAAAGAGAAGGAATAATCTAAAACTCCTTTTCCTGTTTGCCCACTTTTAGTAGTAATAATAACTACTCCATTGGCTCCACGAGAACCATAAATCGCTGTTGCAGAAGCATCCTTTAGGATGTCAATACTAGCAATATCATTGGGATTCAAGAAATTAAGTGGATTCCTAGCAGCAGAAGAACCTAAGCCGGCACCATTACCACTAGCAGAAGTTTCTTCTCCACTCAATGGAACTCCATCAACTACGAATAATGGATTGTTTCCACCACGTACAGAGGACGTACCCCGTATACGGATATTGATTCCTGCACCAGGCTCTCCACTGGTTTCTGTAATTTGTACACCAGCTGCCCTTCCTTGGATCAACTGCTCAGGAGAAGAAATAACACCTTGGTTAAAGTCTTCTTCAGTAACAGCAGTAACAGCACCTGTCAGGTCACTTTTCTTAACAGCACCATACCCAATAACGACTACCTCGTCCAGTGTTTCACCAGCGGCAAGGGTTACATCCAATACGTTACCAGCTCCTAAAGTCAGCGTTTTAGAAGTGTAACCAGTGTAAGAAAATTCGATTTGAGTAGAACCATCTGGAACATCGATGGTGTAAGTACCGTCTAGATCGGTTACTGTTCCGGAACTCGTACCAGCGACTAATACGTTGGCTCCAATAAGAGCCTCTCCAGTTTCATCATCTGTAACGGTACCGGTAATCGTGCGCTGTGCGATTGCAAAATTGCAAAACAAGACAGCAGCGAGCACGATTACCCAGCGAGAGTAATTATCGACTCTAAGTTTCATACATTAACTAAGTTTGGTTATAAAAAAGTAAAATTTTATAGTCTAATCTAAACCTACTAAAAGGTTTTATTTTTTTTGCTATTTACAGGGCTATTTGAGAATAGAAGGAATCTAAAGTACCTGATTATTTATAATATACTTTATTTGGTGTGTAAGATACACTAAGTTATACATTGGCGTAAAATTCGAAAATAAGTTTGAAATATCCAAACAGACTTACAAAGATTTTACTAAAAGTACAGAAATCCAAATAAAAATGTGATCTGCAAAGACCTTCTCCCAACAAGATCAAATCCTTTACTCATAAGGTTTTAGACATAAAGGAGCTCTTAAAGATTTAATATTTTTACCCCAGAATAATTCCAAAACTTTTTTTTAACAATTCCTTAAGAATACATGTTTCTCTATTATATCGTTTAAAATACAGAATATGCTCCCTGTAAAAGGGGAAAAAAGTATTTTTCATTCTATCTATAAACTTTTTTTAAAACATTGTTAGGCTAAACACCGGGTTTCACTCTACCGAACAGGTATAATATGATAAAAAGGATTGCTACATCAATTTTGCTTATTTTTTTGGTATTCAGGCTCGGAGGCCAAGGATACCTAGATGCCAAACTATTGAACAAAGGCAGAGTTGACATCCCTTTTTCTTACGAAAACAACCTCATCGTTATTAATGTAACCTTCAATAAAATTTTCCCTTTAAAGTTTCTATTTGATACTGGTGCAGAGCATACCATTCTCACCAGAAGACAAATCACCGATATACTAGCCGTTAATTACACTCGAAAGTTTACTTTATTCGGCGCCGACCTTTCCACTGAATTGACGGCTTACTTAGCACAGGGTATTTCCCTGAAAATGGGAAATATTGAAATGAACAATCGAAATATTTTGGTCTTAGAAGAAGACTATTTCAATTTTGACGAATTCAGTGGTGTTGATATTCAAGGGATTATTGGAGCTGATATTTTCCGTCGATTTGTTGTTCAGATCAATTATAAACGGAAGATAATAAGTTTGTATCCACGTAGTCGATTTAAGGAACCTTCCAAGAATTATGTCAAGTATCCAGTAGAAATATATAAAAGTAGGCCTTACATTAAGGTTCCTATTAAAGCTCCTAATGACAGCATAGTTCAGGTAAAATTATTGATGGACTCCGGCTCGAGTCTTCCATTGATTATTTATCCTGAAACAGATTCCTCGCTTAGTGTTCCACAAAATGTTATTCCAGCTCAATTGGGGATTGGTCTAGGCGGTTATTTAGAAGGTGTGATCGGTCGGGTGCAATACATGAAAATAGCCGAATCTGAACTCATAGATGTCATTACCAGTTTCCAAAATTTGCTGCCTAGTACCGATACCATTGCACTCAACAACCGAAATGGCATTATTGGCAATAAATCTTTACAGCATTTTCATGTAATAATTGATTACGTAAGGCAAGAGTTGTATTTACGTCCTAATACAGGAGGTAAAAAGCCTAAGTTCAAATTCGATAAGAGTGGTTTATTCTTGGTTGCAAGTGGTAAAGATTTAAATCAATTTAAGGTTGCTTCAGTTGTCCCCAATAGTCCGGCAGACTTAGCAGGATTGCGCAAGGATGATAACCTCAAACGGATTGGTGGATTACCGTGCGGGTTAATGTCTTTGAGCGGTATTCAACGGAAATTTCGAAAAAAAGAAGGGAAGAAATACCAAATTGTCTATGAAAGGGAAGGCAAGAAGTATAAAACCGTACTAATCTTACAAAAAATCATCTGATTTTGATGAATCAAGACTTTTAAATATAAAGGATAAACCCTATCTTTGCACCCAATTTTTAATAATAAGTATTTAGATAGGGTACACATCGGTTTACTTTGTCCTTCTACTTATAAAATCATTTAACATGTTCGCAATTGTAACTATTGCTGGTCAGCAATTCAAAGTTGAGGAAGGGCAAAAGCTTTTCGTCCACCAGCTGGATGCATCAGAAGGCGATAAAATCAAGCTTGATCAAGTACATTTGATCGACAAGGCTGGTGCAGTAAGCATTGGTAAGCCTGTTTTATCTGCAGCAAGTATTGGTGCCACCGTTTTAGGTCACCAAAAAGGAGACAAAGTAATTGTCTTTAAGAAAAAGAGACGTAAAGGCTATAAAGTCAAAAATGGTCACCGCCAACGTTTCACTCAAATTCAAATCGACTCGATTGCCGGCTAATTTTTTTGTCGTATCGAATTATTTTTAAAAGTTAAAAATCATTAATCATGGCTCACAAGAAAGGTGTCGGTAGTACGGATAATGGTAGAGATAGTAATAGTAAACGCTTGGGCGTAAAACTATTTGGTGGTCAAACCGCTAAAGCTGGAAATATCCTTATTCGTCAGCGTGGAACGAAATACCATGCCGGCGAGAATGTTTATATGGGTAAAGATTTTACCCTACATGCACAAGTTGACGGAACGGTAAGCTTCAGAAGAAAACGCCAAAACCGTATGTACGTTAATATCGTACCAGCCGGTGCAGAAACTGTAGTTGCAGCTCCTGCTCCTAAAAAAGCAGCTCCTGCGGTTAAAGCAGAACCAGTTGCCACAGCTCCAGTAGTTGAAGAAGCACCTGCTAAAAAGAAGCCTGCTGCAAAGAAAACAGCAAAAATTGAATTACCGAACGGTAAGAAAATTAAGCAGGATGATTTGAAAGTAGTTGAAGGAATCGGACCTAAGATTGAAGGGTTACTTCAGGAGGCTGGTATTGCGACTTGGAATGATCTAGCAACAGCTGCTACAGAAAAAGTTCAAGAGGTATTAGATGCTGCCGGTCCTCGTTACCGCATGCATAACCCTGCTACTTGGTCTAAGCAAGCACAACTTTGTGTAGATGCAAAATGGGCAGAGCTAGTAGAATACCAAGACCACTTAAAAGGTGGTAAAGAAGAGTAAGTCTTTTTGACTTCCACTTTTTCTATCTAAAAAAGTAAATTAGACCTTTGTGAAAAAAGATAGATATTAATTATCTTGAGCTCACAATAGTTTTAGTTTTCATAGCTTTATTTATGAAGCCTCGTCTTTGAAGACGAGGCTTTTTTAGTGCTAAGCAGATTGGGAGGATATTATATTTATTTCTGCCCAATTATTGTTGGAAACAGGATTCTCAGAATTATAGAGTTTCCAGAATTTATTTTTTTGTTGTAGAGGAGCCAAAAAAAATAGCCCGAACCACTTCAGTGGTTCGGGCTATTTTTATATCAACCTGACTTGTTTATAAGATCCTTAGTAGGACCATAAATCATGTTCAAAGTTGAATATTTCTTGTTTGAGTTTATCAGCTTCTAACAATTGTTGTCGCTCGTCTACGTACATATTACGTAGGTATTTATCTTGGACATTAGAGACTTTGATAATAAAACTCGAGAAATAGCGCATTTCAAATACATTCTCCCAAGACACTTTAGAAGCGTCGTTGAATTCATTAAAATAAGATTCTCTAGCTAGCAAGTCTCTAGAAGATGGGTAATGAATCCAGAATAAAGGACGCTCTCCAATGATTCGGCCATCATCAGCTTCACTGTATACGGGCACTAATGGTGCAACACCTAAAATACGTACTTTCAATTCCCCAGCACCTTTATCAAAGTACCACATTTCAGTCAGACGGTAACGCTTAATGTCATCATAATTAATATTATTACGAACGACCTGCGTATCTACCTGATAAGTTTGCGCATTAACGGTGGTAATGGTTTCTTCCCGAAAAAGCTCCTGGCTCAACTCCGTTGTATCTAATGGCTCTTCGAAAGCTTCATCACGGTAAGCCTGGATTGGATTTTCTTTATCGTATAACCCGTCCAATAAAACTTCAAAAAAGAAACGATTTGGATAGCGGAAGGGTAAGTTCATCTTTTCCCGCGTATCAATCATGCGCCATACTCTTTTTTGCCACATGATATCCGATTCTCTCGGCGTATCATACGCTAGTACTTTTTTACTTTTTAAGATATTCTCTTCTACGATGCCATTTAAAGGCTTAGGCTTGGGTGTGGGCAGCGGTGCTCCCGACTCCGACATCATGTTGCCGGTACCTTGACCAAAAGCCGTACTGACCAAGCAAATCATAAACAGAAAAAGACCGAATTTTCCTACAAACTTCATGGTAATGTCCTTAAATAATTTAATTGAAATCGATTCTCTATTTTTGTTCTTCTCTTTAACTAAAGAAGTGCACCAATTTAACGCATTAAATTGGTGCACTATTACCTTTTAAGAAAATTATTTCTCAAAAAACATACAATTATCTGATCTTAAAGACCATTGGGTTAATTTTCCGAGTACTATTCCCATCACCGGGGCATTTTGCCCTAACATTATTGAAGTAATAGGTATCACCTGGCTTTGCTTTATTGATGATCGCTTTAGAAGCGGGGAGAAATGCTTGTCCTACATTCACTACTTCCTCTAAATCTTCTCTCGGTGGTTGATAAACCAGCGTAAATCCAGCAATC
>CAXIDD010000054.1:0-14484 GCA_964021975.1 uncultured Saprospirales bacterium
TCCTATTCCCAACTATTGGACCAATACATTTTAAGTCCTTATCAGTTGGCTTCTACTACCTCTGATGAATCTCAAGCTACACATTTGGCAACCCCTTATTTTATTGGGAAACGAACAAAAGCTACCCAGGCCTGGGAAATGGGGAGTGAAACACCAGCTGGTGGTATCTTTTCTAACGCTAAAGATCTCAGTCAATTGATGCAACATCAACTTACTGTCTATCAAAAAAAAGCGTTAAAAAGTCCACTTTTTTTAACTAAAGACAAACGTCTTTTCGATAGATCAGGTTATATGGAATATGGCTATGGTTTTATGGAAACACGTTCCTACTTTGACTCTACCGCTACAAAATTCGAGCACGGTGGTGACTTGGATGGTTTTGCCAGTCAGTATAAATTCTTCCCAGAACTTGGCCTTGGCTATGTACTCCTCACTTCTAGCGGCGGTACCTGGATTAATGAATTAGATGCAGTAATTGAGCAAAAGATACTAGGCCTACCCATTCCGGAGCCCATTCAACTTTCCAGTAAAATCCTAAAATCCTTTACAGGAAAATATCGTTTCTCCTCAGGTTTTGAGTTAGAGCTTGTAAAGGCTGGGAGTCAATTAAAGGCACTTTTCCCTGGCTCTGATCCTGTCAATATTTATCCAGCTAGTGAAACCAAGCTATTCTTTAGGCATATGAACGTACAAATGGATTTTACTAAAAATGCGAAAGGTAACATCGAAAAAGTCAGTTACATTCAGAATGGCAAAGCTTTTTATCCTGAAAAGGTAAAATAAAAATCATCGAATTCTCTTTGGAATCGGTTGATTGTTTTTGATCTGCCAGCGTTGTTTGTAGATGGAACTGTAGGTTATTTGAATATCATAGGGTAAATTAACCAATAAGGAGTCTAATTTTTTTGCTACTTCTAAGGAATTATCGACCTGAAACAAGTAGATAATTTCTCCATGAGGGATCATTCTTCCAGGCGTGATATTCGAGTAATAAACATGATGCCTGATGCTATCATAGGCGGGAATATTGTATCGAAGAAAATTTGGTAAATCCATATCATAAACAGAGTCTTGATAAGTAATGGTTCTCGACTCTATAAAAGCAGGTCCTATACCATCATTTTTCAAAATCACTTTAAAATTAGGAGTATTAGTACCATTGTTCGAAATGGAAAGATAAGGCATTACGGAAAGTTGTTGCTGCTGACGCATCAAGGTGGTCTGGTAAATAAATACAATTAAGGTCAATGTACTAACCAACATAGCTGAGCTACTGACAATTTTATTTGTTGACCAAATTTTTTCCTTTTTCATCTTGTAACGATTGAATTAATGGGACTGGAAGAGGATAAATTAAAACTACAATTTTGATTTTAAAATTTCAGCAACGAGTATTTAAATAAATTGTCATTCGTTTCACCGTTTTTTAGAAAGGGTAATCACCAAAACACCGCCAATGACAATAACGGTGCCCAGAATTTGTAGGTTTCCCAAACGTTCTCCCAAAAAGATATACGCTAGAATAATTGTCGAAATTGGGCCAACGCTTCCAACAATCGAGGCGTTGGAGGCCCCAATCCGCCGAATCCCTTCTGAAACCATAAAAGAGGGAATCACCGTGGCAATTACGGCCATTATAAAACTATAAAAATAAACCATTGGATGGAAATGAAATAAATCCCATTGGTAAACTAATAAATGATGTAATAAGATTGCAATACTTGAAAAACTCAGGGCTAAGGCAGTAAAACGGATAGCCCCCATTTTAGGAATGAGTTCGCCGCTGCCGATTAGATAGAACGCATAGGCAATGGCACATAAAAAAACCAAAATGCCTCCCAATGCAAAGTTAGGCTGCCCTGATAATTGCAGGCCTTGATAAAAAGCTAAACCAATACCAATATAGGTTAAAATTAGAGCCAACACTTGATTGCGCTGAATTGGCTTTTTCAAAAAAACATAGGAAATTAACACTACAATAGTCGGATAAAGGAACAGAATCAGTCGTTCCATACTAGCTGTGATGTACTGTAAACCAAGAAAGTCAAGCAGGCTAGCTAAATAATATCCTATAATACCTACGAAGGCTACTTGAAACCAATCTTTTGAAGTTAAGACGCTTGGTTTTAAGGTTCTCCTTCGTAAATACCAATTGGCGAAGAGATAGAAAGGTAAGGCAAAGGAAAAACGCAAAGCTAAGAGCGAAATACTATCAATTTCGTAGCGATAGGCCAATTTCACAATCACTGCTTTCGCAGAAAAAAGAATGGCGCCTAAAAAGACGATGGCTCCGCCTATTAGTTGTTGCCGGTTGACTGCTGTTCCTTCCATAATGGACAAGATAGTAGATTCTAAGGCTTGATTCTATCTATATAAAGCAGCAATTTACGACACAAAAAGCCCTCATTCTGATTGCAAAATGAGGGCTTTTACGGATAAAATCCTTTATAATTAGCGGATTAACCTTGCAATGCTTTTAACATGGTTTCTCCGATAGTTGCTGGAGAATTCACCACATGGATTCCACATTCTTCCATAATTTTCATTTTGGCTTCAGCAGTATCTTCTGCACCACCGATGATAGCACCAGCGTGGCCCATTGTACGTCCCTTAGGAGCGGTTTGGCCAGCGATAAAGCCAACTACTGGCTTTGTCCCATGTGCTTTGATGTAACGGGCCGCTTCCGCTTCCATACCACCACCAATTTCACCAATCATCACGATACCTACTGTATCTGGATCGTTCATTAGCAACTCGACAGCCTCTTTAGTAGTTGTACCGACGATTGGATCTCCACCGATACCAATACAGGTAGATTGTCCAAGTCCTGCTTTGGTTACTTGATCTACGGCTTCATAAGTCAGGGTACCTGAGCGAGAAACAATGCCTATTTTCCCTGGGTTGTGGATAAAACCTGGCATGATGCCACATTTAGCTTCTCCCGGAGTAATTACTCCTGGGCAGTTTGGACCGACCAAGCGTACATCCCGGTCATTGATATAAGCTTTCACTTTTACCATATCCTGAACTGGAATTCCTTCCGTAATACAAATTACTACTTTGATTCCTGCATCCGCCGCTTCCATGATGGCATCTGCTGCAAAAGCAGGTGGCACAAAAATAACCGATACATCTGCATTTGCCTCATTAACGGCATCTGCAACAGTATTAAAAACGGGTTTACCAAGATGGACCTGACCACCTTTACCTGGCGTTACGCCCCCTACTACGTTGGTTCCGTATTCAATCATTTGGCTGGCGTGGAAAGAACCTTCCTTACCAGTAATCCCTTGTACAATAATATTTGAGTCTTTGTTAACCAGAACTGCCATGATCGTAAATGTGTTTATTTAGCTTTTAAATTTTCAAATTTAATACCCTATCAATTTTAATAAGTGCTGGCGTGTATTGATGCCGAGCTAATTGATCGGATTATTTTTTTTCGTTTTCGTCTACAATGATGAAGACATCTTCACCAGGGCGTTTCATATAATACTTTTCGCGAGCAATTTTTTCTTTATTCAATTCTAATTGCAAGCGTTGCTCTTCGGCTACATCGATTTGCTGATTGTAAAAGTCTTTTTCTTCTTCTAATTGATCTACTGTTTTCTGGAGACTCCATTGGGTCAGTATATCATGTTTATCAAAAAAGATCATCCAGGCAAAAAAGAGTACCAACACTAAAAAATAGCGATTGCGCAACTGAACAGGGATTAAATCTATAATTTGATCTATTGGATTATTTCTCATAGAAGATTATTTCCCTGTAAATTAATGAATTAAGTAAAACAAATAAGCCTTATTGCCAAGTTTCTTTGGTAACAAGGCTTATTTGATTTGCTTACTTCAGGATGCTACGTCCTGGGTAAATAGCTGTTTCCCCTAATTCTTCTTCGATACGAAGTAATTGGTTGTATTTAGCGATTCTGTCCGAACGAGACATAGACCCTGTCTTGATTTGTCCTGTAGTCAAAGCTACTGCTAAATCAGCAATGGTTGTATCTTCTGTTTCCCCAGAACGGTGGCTCATGATAGAGCTCATAGAGTGACGGGTGGCCAAAGCTACTGCGTCAATAGTTTCGGTTAGAGAACCAATCTGATTTACTTTAATCAAAATAGAATTGGCTGCTTTTTCGTCGATACCTCTCTGTAAGCGCTCTGTATTGGTAACAAATAAATCATCACCAACCAATTGTACCCGATCACCGATTGCTGCATTAAGCGCGGTCCAGCTACTCCAATCATCTTCATCCAAACCATCTTCTATGGAGAAAATGGGGTATTTTTTGGTCCATTGAGTCCAGTAATCAACCATCTCTGCTGGAGATAATTTTTTACCACTAGATTGGTGGAAATGATAAACATTTTCATCTGCCAAATAGAATTCTGAAGCAGCTGCATCCATTGCAATCATTACTTCATCTCCAGGTTTATATCCGGCTCTTTCAATCGCTTTTAAGACCGTTTCAATCGCCTCTTCATTAGATTTTAAGTTTGGAGCAAAACCTCCTTCATCACCTACATTGGTTGAGTGACCTGCTTCCTGTAAAACCTTTTTCAGATTGTGAAAAATCTCTGCCCCCATGCGGATGGATTCAGAAAAAGTCTGTGCGCCAACGGGCATTACCATAAACTCTTGAAAATCGATAGAGTTATCAGCATGTGAACCACCATTAATGATGTTCATCATAGGAACGGGCAAGGTGGTTGCACGGACGCCACCTAAGTAGCGATATAGAGGTTGCATACTTGCTTCAGCTGCTGCTTTTGCAACGGCCAGAGAAACACCTAAAATGGCATTAGCACCTAGCTTAGATTTATTGTTGGTACCATCCAGATCGATCATCACTTGATCAATGTGAACTTGGTCAAAAGCATCCATCCCGATTAATTCGCCGGCGATGTCTTCATTTACATTACTTACAGCTTTGGTTACTGCTTTGCCTAAGTAACGGTTTTTATCTCCATCTCTTAATTCAACAGCTTCATATTTACCGGTAGACGCACCAGATGGAACGGCTGCACGGCCAAAGAAGCCACTTTCAGTTAATACTTCTACTTCTACAGTAGGATTTCCACGGGAGTCTAAAATTTGTCTTGCGTGCACATCAATAATGGTACTCATGGCAACTAATGTTTATTGTTTAAGAAATAGACCTAGCAGCTTTCTAAGGCATTTTGTAACTAGGATCTTGCCCCAATTGGGGTCTTCATATTCATGTAAAAGTAAATAGTCTTTAAGCTATTTTACTTTAAAAGAGATTAATTTTCCATTAAGTTTACAAACTCATCAAAGAGATATCTAGCATCATGTGGTCCAGGAGATGCTTCCGGGTGATATTGCACTGAGAAGGCTTTCTTATCTTTAATTTTAATCCCCTCGATGGTATCATCATTAAGATTTACATGCGTAATCTCAACGGTGTCCTGGTTGGCTTTGATTGCATCCGGGCTCACTCCAAAACCATGATTTTGGCTAGTGATTTCACTTTTACCTGTACGTAGGTTTTTAACAGGATGGTTGATACCACGGTGTCCATGGTGCATTTTGTAAGTAGGAATATCTACGGCTCTGGCTAATAACTGATGGCCTAGACAAATCCCAAACAGTGGGTGATCTTGTTTTAGAATATCCTTTACCACTTTAACAGCATAGTCCATTGCTCCCGGATCGCCGGGGCCATTAGATAGAAAATAACCGTGTGGGTCAAATGCCTTGAGTGTTTTATAGCTGGTTTTAGCGGGAAAAACTTTCACGTAAATACCGCGAGCGGCCATACACTCCAAAATGTTTTTCTTAATCCCAAAGTCTAGGGCTGCTACCCGTAGTTTAGCTTTGGGGTCTCCATGAGTATAGGCTTTTTTGGTACTCACTTTAGAGGCCAACTCCAGCCCATCCATTGAGGGTGTCTTAGCCAGTATTTTTTCCAACTTCTTTAGGTCACTCACTTCTGAGGAAATGACCGCATTCATTGCTCCCTTGCTGCGAATGTGTCGTACAATAGCACGAGTATCTACGCCACAGATACCTACCAAGCCTTCGGCTTCAAAATAATCTTGAATAGAGGCATCCGCTACTTTGCGAGAATAGGGAACCGTATAATTTTTACAAATCAGACCAGAGATCTTGATGTTTTCGGATTCTGTATCCGATGCTTTGGTTCCATAGTTGCCGATATGGGCATTAGTAGTCACCATTAATTGACCAAAATAAGAAGGGTCTGTAAAAATTTCCTGGTAACCAGTCATTCCCGTATTGAAGCATATTTCACCAGTTGTGGTTCCAATTTTACCGGCGGCACGGCCGTGAAAGACGGTTCCATCTTCGAGTAAAAGTACGGCAGGTTTTAAGTCGATATTACTCATTTAGCTTGTAAGTTTTCGAAGTAAAAGATGAGGTTTCATTGGTTAATGACCTGGGATTTCCCTAAATTGTTGCAAAGATAGCAGAGTTTTGTTGATGGGCAAAATCCTTTTTATTAATCTTCTAAAGTAAAATCCTTTTTAGCCCTTGTTTAAACGTACAAAAGGCAAAACCACTAAGTGATTTTGCCTTTGATAAATTTTTATTCTAAATCATCGAGAAATTATTCTTCTTCCTGATTAGATTGAGTTGTTGTTGTAGCAGCTGTATTAGCACCACCAGAACCACCTCTTCTTCTTCTTCTACGTCCACCTCCAGACTTATTAGCTTCTCCTGGAGCATATACTTCATTGAAATCAACGAATTCAATCATTGCCATTTCAGCAGCATCACTTCTACGGAAGCCTGTCTTGATAACCCGAACATAACCTCCGGGACGATCTCCAATTTTAGCTGCGATTGGCCCAAAAAGTTCTTTTACGGCCTCTTTGTTTTGCAGGTAGCTGAATACCATACGACGGTTGTGTGTAGAATCAGATTTTGCTTTAGTCACTAAAGGCTCAATAAATTGGCGCAGTGCTTTTGCTTTTGCCAGAGTAGTGGTAATTCTTTTGTGCTCGACTAGAGCGATTGCCATGTTTTTCAACAAAGCTTTACGGTGAGCCGTTTTACGGCCTAAGTGGTTAAACTTCTTTCCGTGTCTCATTTTAAAGTTATATTACTTCGCAACACCTTTTACCCGTTATTTTGAGATGTGATTGGCTACATCAACGGTATCAGTCATTGCAAAAATGATTTAATTCAGGGCATACGGCCAATCGATATCCCCTGAAAGTCTATTTTAAAAAGACTAGTCTTCGTCTAATTTGTATTTAGAAAGGTCCATCCCGAAGGTTAGGCCTTTATCTTGAAGCAACTCTTCAATTTCTACCAAAGATTTTTTACCGAAGTTACGGAACTTCAAGAGCTCATGTGTATCATACTGTACTAGCTCTGCTAAAGTATTGATCTTCGCAGCTTTCAAACAGTTGTAGGCTCTAACGGATAAATCGAGGTCTTCCAATGAAGTCTTGAGCAACTTACGCATGTGTAGGATGTGCTCATCAACGATATTATCTTCTCTACTAGAAGCATCATCGAAGGTAATGTTCTCATCTGTGATCAGCATCAAGTGCTGAATCAAAATGCGAGAAGCTTCTTTGATAGCATCCTCTGGATGAATGGTCCCGTCCGTTTTCACTTCCATAGTCAGTTTCTCATAATCGGTTCTTTGACCAACCCGAGTACTTTCAATATGGTAAGCTACATTTTTGATCGGAGTATAGATCGCATCAACTGGAATTACACCAATTGGAGCGTCTTTAGGTAAATTTTCGTCAGCGGGAACATAACCACGGCCTTTGGTAACGGTGAATTCCATTTCCAAATTTACAAAGGGCTCCATTGTACAAATGAGTAGATCAGGGTTCATCACCTTGAACATATTGGTATGATCTTCAATCTCACCGGCACGGAATTCTTCCTTACCACTGATGGTTAGATATACTTTCTCATTTGCCAACTCATCTTCTCCCATTGATGGTTTTAGGCGGACTTGCTTAAGATTAAGGATAATCTCAACAACATCTTCTACCACACCTCGAATGGTTCCAAATTCGTGATCTACTCCTGCAATACGCACTGCGGAAATCGCATAGCCTTCCAAAGAAGAAAGTAGGACTCTACGCAAAGAATTGCCAACAGTTTGTCCAAACCCAGGCTCAAGAGGTTTAAATTCAAAAAGTCCTTCAAAATCATTGGACTTTTGCATTACAATCTTGTCTGGCTTCTGGAAGTTTAAGATACTCATATCGTGCAAACTTTGATAGGATAAATGATGAAAGGCTTACGCCTAAAATAAGCGTAAACCAAATGAATTCTTTGGTTCACCTGAGGTGAACCAAAGCCAAAATTATTTAGAGTACAATTCTACAATCAACTGCTCGTTGATTTTTTCTGGAATTTGTTCTCTTTCAGGGATACCAATAAAGGTACCTTCTAACTTATCAGGATTGAACTCTAACCAAGGGAATTTACTTACCTCAGCAGACTTAGCTTTAACACTATCCTGAATAGCAATGCTATTGTGAGATCTACCGTGAACGGTGACCTTATCTCCAGGGCGTAGGGAAGCAGAAGGAACATTGGTTAAGACACCATTTAAAACGATGTGCTTGTGGGTAACCAATTGTCTAGCAGCCCGACGAGTTGGAGCAAGTCCCATACGATAAACAACGTTATCTAATCTAGACTCTAACAACTGAAGCAATACTTCACCTGTAACCCCTTTTTTGCTACTTGCAGTTTCAAACAAATTACGGAACTGACGCTCCAATAACCCGTAAGTGTACTTTGCTTTTTGCTTCTCCATCAACTGAAGTGCATAGTCAGACTTTTGCTTTCTTCTTCTGGTGTTACCATGCTGACCTGGAGGATATTTCTTTCTTTCGAAAGCTTTATCGTATCCGAAGATTGCTTCTCCGAATGCTCTTGACTTTTTAGACTTTGGACCTGTATATCTAGCCATTGTAATAGTTTTCTTTTTTGATTAGACTCTTCTACGCTTAGGAGGACGGCAGCCATTGTGAGGTACTGGTGTTACGTCTTTAATCCGAGTGACTTTAATTCCAACACCATCAATTGCACGGATAGCTGCTTCTCTACCAGATCCTGGTCCCTTCACAAAAACTTCTACCACTCGCAACCCTGCATCATAAGCTACTTTCGCAGCATCAGAAGCTGCTACCTGAGCAGCATACGGTGTGTTCTTTTTAGAACCACGGAATCCTGCCTTACCAGCAGAAGCCCAAGATATCACCTGACCTTGCTTATTGGTAACAGAAATAATGATGTTGTTGAAACTAGCTTTAATATAGGCGAAGCCTTCCGGCTCTACACGTACATTTCTCTTTTTGACTTTTTTACCTTTCGCCATTTCTATGGATTAAAATTGATACCTAAAAATTATTTAACAGCCTTCTTCTTGTTGGCAACTGTCTTACGCTTACCTTTTCTGGTACGCGCATTAGTTTTCGTACGTTGTCCACGTAAAGGCAAACCTCTACGGTGGCGCAAACCACGATAACACGCAATATCCATCAGACGTTTAATGTTCTGCTGAACCTCGGAGCGTAATTCTCCCTCAACGGTATAATCATTTTGCACAATACCGGAAATGGTACGGATATTATCATCTGTCCAATCCTGTACTTTAGTATTCTCTTCTACTCCAGCTTCAGCCAGAATTTCCGCTGCGCGACTACTACCTATTCCGAAGATATAGGTTAAGCTAATCACACCACGCTTGTTTTTAGGTAAATCAACACCTGCTATACGAGCCATTTCAATCTGCTGTTTTCTAGATTAACCCTGACGTTGCTTGAACTTAGGATTCTTCTTATTAATGATATAGATTTTTCCTTTCCGACGGACGATCTTGCAATCTGCAGAACGCTTTTTCACCGATGCTCTAACCTTCATGCTTTTCTTTTTTATGTTAGCCGTAGCTAATCGTATGATGTAAAATCAATTATCCTATGTAAGAGCCTGATTATTACTTATATCTATAAGTAATTCTACCACGAGTTAAATCGTAAGGGGACATTTCGATTGCTACTTTGTCTCCGGGTAGGATTTTAATATAGTTCATGCGCATTTTTCCAGAGATAGTTGCAACGATTTCATGACCGTTTTCCAACTCTACTCGGAACATTGCATTGGACAGTGCTTCTTTAATGATTCCGTCCTGTTTAATCAAGTTCTTTTTTGACATAGCTTAATTTTCGGTGTGCAAAGATAATTAATCTTACACAAATAAACAATATAATAAATAGACTTTATTGTAAAATCCTTAGTGAGTTCACTAGTTCATCCCTATAGAGCCTCTAAAAAGTCAACTTCTCTAACCTGGTCATTTTGACTAATTGCTTCTGTAATAAAGCTATGATTAGACAAAATATCCGGTCCATTTTTACGTAAGGCAACACTGTGTTCATAATGAGCAGTCGGTTTACGGTCCTTTGCAAAGACCGTCCAGCCATCATTACTTGTCCGCACCTCTTTCCTACCTAGATTAATCATTGGCTCAATGGCGATGACTAATCCTTCCTGTAGTTTAATCCCACGTCCACGTTTTCCGTAGTTGGCTACTTCGGGTGCCTCGTGAAGCGAGCGGCCAATTCCGTGTCCTACTAGCTCTCGAACTACACCATAACGGTGTGTACGTTCGGCGTAAGTCTGAACGGCATAACCAATATCTCCTAAACGGTTTCCTACCTTCACTTGTTCGATGGCTTTGTATAAAGAAGTATTTGTAACTCTACATAAGTCCATCACTTCTTTCGAAACATTTCCCAAAGGGAAAGTATAAGCCGCATCTCCATAAAAACCATTCATGAATACCCCACAATCAACAGAAACGATATCTCCATCTTTAAATACCTGCTCTTCTGTAGGAATACCATGCACCACTACTTCGTTTACAGATACACAAAGGGTAGCGGGGAAACCGCGGTATCCTTTGAACCCAGGCTCTGCCTGATGATCTCTAATAAACGTTTCGGCCAATTGATCAATTTCAGAGCCTTTCATTCCTGGACGAATAACCTTCGCTACTTCTGCTAGGGTTTTACATACCAGTAGGCAGCTTTCTCTGATAAACTCAATTTCTTCATCCGTTTTGTAATAAATCATCGCTTTTTTTTAATACTACAAAGACCAACAATGTTATCTTACATGTAAGAGACGTCCAGCGTTGCTGGACGTCTCTTATATATAAACACTATTTTTATCAAAAAATCAAGAGTAGGAACTACATATTGGCTCCGATTCCTTGGATTCGGCTAGAACCGCTTCTCCCTTGAATCTTTCCTGATTTAACTAGACCGTCATAACGACGCATCAATAAGTGGCTTTCGATTTGCTGTAGAGTATCTAATACTACCGCTACCAAGATTAATAGTGAAGTACCACCGAAGAACATTGCAAACATTCTGTTCACTCCAAATGCAGCAGCGAAAGCAGGAAGAATAGCAATCAATGCTAGGAAAACAGATCCCGGCAAAGTAATTCTGGTAGTTACCGCATCAATAAAGTCTGCAGTAGCTTTACCTGGTTTAATACCTGGAATAAAGGCATTCTGGCGCTTCAAATATTCTGCATATTGCTGTGGATTAACCATCAATGCAGTATATACATAAGTGAAAATCACCACCAGGAAGAAATAGATAATATTATAAGGTACCGATGTAAAGTCATTCAAGGCAATCAAGAAAGAGCTGGTTACAGCTTCTCCCCCGCTAGATGCAAATTGTGCAACTGTAGCTGGCAAGAACATCAATGCTTGTGCAAAGATAATGGGCATTACACCAGAAGCATTCACTTTTAAAGGAATATAATCTCTCACTCCTGCTTGAGGAAGACTAGAAGTACCCCGTCCAACCATTCGCTTCGCAAATTGAATAGGAATCCGACGGACACCTTGGACAATCAATACTGTAGCCATTACTACTACGAATAGGATAGCCATTTCCAAAACGAACATTAATAAGTTCTGTGTTTGGAATTCTACAGCAAAAGCCTGTGGTAAAGTAGCAATGATACCGATGGTGATCAAAAGCGACACACCATTTCCGATCCCTCGATCGGTGATTCTTTCCCCTAACCACATCGCGAAGATGGTACCAGCAGAGAGAATAATAATATTAGAGAACCAGAAAATACCTTTAGGGATACTAGGATCCACTGCACCAATGGAATAGACATAAGTCAAATATCCACCACCTTGTACTAAGGTAATCGCTAAGGTTAACAATCTAGTTATTTGAGTAATTTTCTTGCGACCAGATTCCCCTTCTTTTTGTTGAAGGCGCTGGAAGTAAGGAACTGCAAAGCCCATCAGCTGGATAATGATCGATGCCGTGATATAAGGCATGATTCCCAGTGCAAAAACTGCAGCATTATTGAAGGCACCACCCGTGAATGAGTTAATCAAACTTAAAAGGTCACCTGCATTATTCGCAGATTGTTCTTTTAAAATTGAAGGTATAACCCCAGGCAGCACAACGTAGGAGCCAAAGCGATAAACCATAAGTATTCCTAAAGTAAATAGAATACGGTTTCTCAACTCCTTAATACTCCAAATATTCTTCAGTGTTGTTAAAAACTTCTTCATGGTTTGTGCTTAAACAAGATTAACAGTTCCTCCTAACTTTTCTACTGCTTCTTTAGCAGATTTAGAAGCTGCGTGTACACTAACGTTAATTTTGCTAGTCAATTCGCCTGTGCCTAGCAATTTAACGCGATCATTCCGACTGATCATCCGCTTAGATCTCAAGAACTCAATATCGAGGCTATCTAAGTTAAACTTTTCTTCTAGATGTTTCAAGTGATACAAGTTCATGGCAACGTACTCTATGCGATTTTGGTTTTTGAACCCACGCTTAGGCAAACGCATTTGAAGTGGCATTTGACCACCTTCGAATCCGCGCTTTGATTTGTACCCAGAACGAGACTTAGCACCCTTATGACCACGAGTAGCGGTACCACCGTGACCAGACCCCTGGCCTCTAGCTATTCTCTTTTTCTTTTTAACTGACCCCTTGGCAGGTTTTAAAGAATGCAGTTTCATGTTTTAATATTTTTTCGTCTATATTTCTAGTGCAATTAAGCACCGCCGAAAATAATAGAATTTTTCTAATTTGATACTGTGTCAACGGTCAAATTTACCACTAACACGATTACTTCACTTCCTCTACGGTTACCAGGTGCTGTACTTTAGCGACCATACCCAGAATTTGAGGGGTAGCCTCTTTGACCACAGAATGGTTCATACGTCTCAGCCCGAGTGCTTTAGCCGTATCTTTCTGCTTTTTAGAGCGATCAATTAAACTTTTGACCTGTGTGATTTTAATTTTTTGCATTTGCCTAGATTTTTCTGATATCTCCCGAATCTGGTTAATGGTTATGAGCGTTTCCGCAGACTAGCCGTTAAACAACTTGTCCATTGAAATTCTACGATCTTTTGCTACCGTTCTAGGATCTCTTAATTGAGAAAGTGCATCGATAGTCGCTTTTACCACGTTGTGTGGATTTGAAGATCCTTGAGACTTTGAAAGTACATTTTGGATTCCAGCAATTTCTAAAACTGCGCGCATTGCACCACCAGAAATTACTCCGGTACCATCAGCGGCAGGTTTAATAAATACTTTTCCTGCTTTGTATTTTCCTTTCACTTCGTGAGGGATCGTACCATTGTGAATCGGCACTTTAATCAAGCTTTTCTTGGCATCATCTACTGCTTTGGAGATTGCTTCGGATACATCACGTGCTTTTCCAAGACCATGACCTACTGTACCTTTACCATCACCAACCACTACAATTGCTGCAAAGCTAAAGGTTCTACCACCTTTGGTTACCTTTGCTACCCGGTTAAGCTCAACCAACTTCTCTTTTAAATCTGTCTCTGCAGGCTTAACGCGAGACTTATTATTTGAATTTCTTTTTGCCATGATTATGCAGCGTTAAGATTTTTATAATTTAAGACCACCTTCCCGAGCACCTTCAGCTAGTGCTTGTACTCTACCGTGGTAAAGATACCCAGCGCGGTCAAAAACGAGGTTATCAATTCCAGCTTCTTTACAACGTTCAGCTAGAAGTGCGCCTACTTTTTTAGACTGCTCGATTTTAGTACCTTCATTAGCAACGGCTTCTTCTTTGGAGGAAGCTTGTGTCAGAGTTACCCCTGCTACATCGTCGATCACTTGGGCGTAGATGAAGCGATTACTTCTAAATATGTTTAGGCGTGGGCGTTCAGCCGTGCCTTGAATTCTATTTCGAATCCGTTTGTGGATTCTTTTTCTGCGTTTTGCTTTCGTCAGTTGCATTTTACTCTTTTTTCTAGCTTTAGTGAGGGACAAATATGCCAAACCCAAAGCCCATTTATTATAATTGATGAGCCTACGCTCAAACGAAAATTATTTACCAGCAGCTTTACCGGCCTTACGTCTAATTTCTTCTCCTTTGAAACGAACACCTTTTCCTTTGTAAGGCTCAGGTTTTCTAAAGGCTCTGATTTTAGCAGC
>CAXIDD010000055.1:0-14452 GCA_964021975.1 uncultured Saprospirales bacterium
CCAGAACAATAGAATAGGTGCTGATGCTTGTCTTTTATTGAAAAAGCACCCATAAGAAAGCGACTACAGTTATAATAAAGCCCATCATAAAGATATTGTAGGAAATACCCAGAAATCGGTACTTTTTATCCAAAACTTTACCTAAGAAATACAAGTCTCGGACCATATTCCCATAAAGTAGTTGATCATCCCGCAGCAGCTCGTCCATTAAAGTCTCGTATTTTTCAAGTGGAAGTCTAGAAAAACTACCAAAAAAGATCATGTTCTTTTTAAGTAAGGCCTCGGTAGTCGCACTCCATTCGTGGGTGGTCACTTTGGGCCTCGCTGCTAAAACTGCGGAGATTAACGAGGCTAAGCCGGTAATTAGAAAAAGGGTCACAGGCAGTAAAATCATAGGCTGTGTCTCCGCAATATTTCGATAGGAAAGTAAAGTAATTAACACCGAGATTAAAATCGAGTTGACGCTGATCATAATATTGGCCTTATTATCAGCAATGGCACTTAGGTTAATATGATTGCGATAGTTGGTCCTGAAAAAAGTTTGGGCACCCCTGCTAGGTATATTTTTTTCAAGTCCACTGAACAACTCTGGTGCGACTTCCGCTTGTTCCTTCCTTATTTTCTTTTCGCATTGTGCTTGTACCTCTAGTAAATGCTGGCCAATTACTTGAGTGTATTTCGCTTTTGCAAAAGGTGTCCAAAGTCGGAGGTGGAGTAAAGTTTCGTTAAGGTAATCCAGCCATTCTCGATCCGTGAACGTTCGGACGGCCATCGTAGACCATTCCAAGCGTTTTAAATTAGTCTGCAACTCGAAATTACTCAAGTAGCTGGCAATTGTAAAAGCATCCTGTACAATTTTTGCTTCTAGAGATTTAGGAATTTGCTGGTGCCCTACATTTTGCAAACACTCCACTACCCGGGCTCGTCGATCTTCTGGATATTTTTGTTTGGCAAAAAACTGACCAACTGCTCTTAAGGATTGAGCAATGGGTTGCTGGTAATTGATTTGGAAGCCCAACTGTAAAAACCAGGTGCTAATTAATGCTATCTCTCTAGTAATGAGGTCTGTGGCACTCACTGCAGTAATCTCTTGAACTTGTTGTACAGCTTGGAAAGTGAGACCATAATTGTTGAAAACAAGATGAGGTTTGTGATATTGATCAAATAAATGACTGCTTGTTAGGGCAGCCGCTCTAACAATTGCACTATCTTGTTCGTTCATTACAGGGTGCTGATTCATTTATTTGTACAATATTTGTAATCAGAGCAGGTTTAAACTTTATCTTTTGTCCGCAAAAATATTAAATATGCTCTTGGCAAAGCTTAAGTTAATACGAAGTTTTTAAACAACTTCTATAACTCCATCAAAATATGCAACTCAAAAACCAACTTCTGGGCTTGACTCTAAGCTTATTAACAATTGGCTGTGTCGATTTTAATAGTTTGGGGGATGCAAAACTTCCGGATTATCAGGCAGAATTTGCAGTGCCTTTAGTCAACTCTCGCTTAACAATAGCCGACATTCTAGACGTCAATCAAACCATCGGTAGTTTAGAAGTCGGCGCAGATAATACCCTACAGTTAATTTATCGTGGTGATGTGCTGAAGCGCCAAAGTAATGAAATACTAGAGCAATTCCAGTCCAGTTTTCCTCCTTTTATTCCCGTTTTTAGCAAAGACCTACGATTGCCTTTAAACCTATTAAATGGTTTGGAATTGGATCAATTGATTTTTAAGGCAGGTGGTTTTACCTACTATCTT
This sequence comes from uncultured Saprospirales bacterium, assembly GCA_964021975.1. Classification (GTDB taxonomy): domain Bacteria; phylum Bacteroidota; class Bacteroidia; order Chitinophagales; family Saprospiraceae; genus DATFKA01. Next base: position 1,762 of record CAXIDD010000055.1, read on the forward strand.
GAGAATGAGAACGATCAAGGCCTTCAAATAGATTTCGAGTTCAGTAGCTTAATACACGAAGATGGTACACCACTTCAATTTTCTCTTAACTTAGATGCTTATACTGGTACTGGAGCTAAACCTTTTGCGACCAATCAGTCAGAGCCAATCGATTTGACGGCTTACCGCTTGGTACCAGAAGATAATGAAATTGTGCTGAAATACAGTGCTCAAAGTTCGGAGGGGGAGGCGCTAAATGCCAGTAATTTTGTGATCGGTCTAAATGACCTGGACTTTTCTTATATCGAAGGTTACCTTGGACAACTAGAAATACCCGGAGGTCGAGATACCGTGAATATTGATTTTTTTGAAAACTACACCAATGGAGAGATCTACTTTGACGAACCACAGGTAAGTTTCTTTATTGATAATTCTTTTGGTGTACCAACGCGGGCATTGGTGAAAGAGTTTTTTGTAGAAACTTTGAGTGGCGCACAGCTTCCTGTCATGAGTCCTTTGATTGATGCCGGTGTGGATTTTCCTTTCCCTACCTTAGACCAAATTGGACAAATAGCTAAGGGAGAAGTGCTAGTAAATAATAGCAATTCGAATATTGATACTTTATTAAGTGCCAATCCAATCCGAGTTATTTATGATGTGGATGCTTTGATTAACCCGGAAGCTGATAGTGATATAGCTGGTTTTGTTACCGATAGTAGTTTCTTTGATGTACAAATGGAAGTTAGGCTCCCACTTTTAGGTCGTGCAGAGGGTTTTCGGGCAACGGACACCCTAAGTTTTGATTTAGGAAATACTGGAAATATCAATTCCGCAGAATTTAAGATTATTACCGAAAATGAATTGGGAGTTGATGTAGGCCTACAGGTTTATTTTTTAGATGATCAAAAGAACCCAATAGATAGCCTGTTCCTGGAGAATAGTGCGATTATTAAAGGGGCAACTGTAGATGACTCTGGAGTACCAATAGCTTCAGAGTCAGTAACCACATTTGTGGATTTTGATCAATCTAGAGTTGAAAAAGTAGAAGATGCACCATTTATGGTTCTTGAAGCTCGTTTTTCAACAGAAACGAATGCTCAGCAGTCGGTTCGAATTCAAAATACCCAAGGCGTAACTATTCGTATCGGTGCTATTTTGGGTTTATCGAACGATTAAGAGTATGTCCCATTTTTTTGCAAAAAACAGTTTTCATGCAAAAGTTCCTATTACATATTTGTTGTTTGATGCTTCTGACCTTACCATTACAGGCTCAACAAGATATAGGTATTCATTTTATGCAAGGCGTTTGGCAGTCCAATATAACGAATCCAGCAAGTATGCCTTCTCATAAATTTGTATTGGCACTTCCCGGATTTTATAACCAAACCAGGATTGACAATTTTAACATCAATGACGTTATTCGAAAAGATGACCAAGGGAATACTTTAATTGATTTGGATAATGTCTTAGATAAAATGGATGTAGAAAATATTATCCGGCAGCAAGTTGATATTCCTACCGTTTCTCTAGGAGTAAAAATCAATCAGCTGTTTTTACAAATTGGACATAGTTTTCATGTCAATGGATATTTAGATTATCCGAAGAAATTGGCACAGGTCGCCTGGCAAGGTAATGCCCAGTTTATCGGCGAAACGATAGATATAGGACCAGATGTTTTGGCACAGGCTTACAATAGTTTTTTTGTGGGAGTAGCTGGAGAAATTGCACCTGGCGTTGTCATCGGCGGACGCTTTAAGGTGTTATCAGGAACGGCAGATTTATCTACCCAAAGACGTAGCCTGCAGTTGACTACAGATACCGAGATTTACCAAACTCAATTGGATGCTGATTTTGTGGTGAACAGTACTGGTGTTATTAATTTTGAAGGGTTTAATAGAAATACAGGAGTTGATTTTAATGACAGCAATATCAATTTTGATCGCTTGATATCCAGTAATTATGGTCTTGCTTTTGATTTAGGTGTACAAGCCCGTTTCGGAGACTGGACTTTTGCAGCAAGTGCTTTGGACATCGGCTCAATTACCTGGCGAGAAGATGCAAAAAAACTAAGCTTAGAGGGCAACTTTGAATTCCAGGGTTTAGATATTTTAAAGGATGTTTTGCTAGATTCCGTATCGACCATTTCCTTGGTCGACACGTTGGAAACTCAGTATAATGTTGTAGAAACCAGTGCTTCTTATACCACAGATTTACCTGCTAAATATTACTTCAGTGCGACGATTCAAGCTACGGATACTTGGCGTATCGGAGGTTTGGCATATGTAGAGCAGTACCGAGAAAAATTTCAAACCACAGTTGGTTTGAGCGCCAATGTCCAGTTGTTTGACTTCCTTTCTGCTGGAGCTATTTATTCTTTTACAGAATCTGAGTCCTTCCGCTTGGGGGCCAATACGGCCATCCGCTTGGGCCCTGTACAGTTGATAGCGGCCACGGATAATCTCATCACTGCTTTTCAAGTTCAGGAAAGTAATTCTGCCAATTTTAGATTGGGACTCAACTTATTACTAGGAAAGGTCAATCGAGGGATAGATCCAGATAAGATCGAGAACCAGGATGATTTTTTTAGGAATTAAGGCAGTCAATCCTAATGGCTATTAGGATTGACTGCCTTAAAAGCTAAATTCAAATAGCTTCTTAATAGGCTGTATTTTATTTTGAGCTTGCACTTGCTTCCGCACTCACCTTTTCTTCTTTCTTTTCTTTCTTCCGCTCCCAGGGTTTCCAATCCTTACCAAGTGTATGTTTCTGGATCCATTTAATTTCTTCGGTATCTCGTGTGCGTATATGCCGAGGCTCTCTGAAGCCATGTGGCTCGCGGGGGAACTTAATATAGCGTACTGTTTTACCGAGGTCTTTCAAGGCAGCAAAGTACATCATACTTTGTGGTTCAGTATCAGTTACATCCTTATCCCCGTGTAAGAGCAGTAGAGGCGTTTCTACTTTTTCTACGTAGGTCAGTGCTGATTTTTCGCGATAGCCCTCTGGGTTTTCCCAAAAAGTGCCGCCGATATACCATAGTCGAACGTCAAAGTTAAAACCGATGCCATATTCTGAGCGCCAATCGGAGACCATAGCTCCTAGAGAAGCAGCCTTAAAACGATTGGTTTTTCCGATCACCGTTCCTCCAAGTATGCCACCGTAACTCCAGCCGCGTACGGCCATCTTTTCTGGGTCGATCAGTCCAAGCTCAATGACATGGTCTACACCCGTCATCAGGTCATTGTAATCACCTCCTCCAATATCTTTCATATTACCCCTCAATAAAGCATCCGTATAGCCACTGCTTCCCCGAACATTGGGGGCGAGTTGGACATAACCAAGGCCGGCCCAAACGTGGTAGCGATAGCTGAATGAATTAGAGAATACGCCAGCCGGCCCACCATGTATGTGCAAAAGAAAGGGGGCTTTCTCGGAAGCCGTGGTCTGAGCAGGTTGGAACAATAAGCCTTCAATTTCCAGGCCGTCTTTAGATATCCACTGAGTAGTTTCCATTTTAGCCAATTCGATTTCCTTCTCGATCCATGGATTAAGATCAGTTAATTTTTTAGGTTGAAAAGAGGCTACTGTAGAAAAGTAAAGATCAGTTGGGGTGTCATAATCACTGAAGCTCAGGATCATTTTACGCCGGTCTTTACTCATTCCCAGGATACGCCAGGAGCCAGACCCTTTACTCATATTGGTATAGGAGCCAGAGGCCACATCGAGGCGATATACATTGGTGTTGACACCTTGCTGGCCACTAAAGAGAATAGATTTTCCATCAGGCGTCCAGTAGTAACCGCGCAAATTTCCTTCAAACTTCCCAGAGAGTAGTTTAATGTTTTTATTACTCACATCAATGGTCCATATCTTCGAGTTTTTCAGTTCCCAGTTTTGATCATCTGCCGCCGTAAAGCTGACAAGTTTGTTGTCTGGTGACCAAGCCAATCCACCTTCTGGAGCAGCATTATCTGTAAGTTGGGTAGTAGAGCTATCTGCCAAATGATAGAGGAAAATTTCGGATTGATTGCCCTGGTTACGTCGATTTTCTTTGCGGGCAGTATAAGCAATATGCTTTCCGTCTGGACTTACTTCCATCCCCCCGATCAGCAAGTCTTTCTTTAGTAGCGGCTTGATCTTTTTGCTTTCTACATCGATTACAAATAAATGCCGCCATTCGGAAGCACGTTGTCCGTTGGGACCTTCATCAACCAAAACATGATCATAGCCATCTTTTTTTGCTTTTTGAGCTTCTTTGGACAATGCTTTATTGGCCAAAAAATAGATCTTTTTTCCATCTGGAGACCAACGGTAAGACCGTATACTTTCTGGATGCTTACTTAATTGTACCGCTTCGCCACCATTCGCCCGAATCAAAAAGAGTTGGGACTTTTTTTCTACCGCCCGAGTCAGGCTAATATACTTTCCATCCGGAGAATACTGAATACTTCCACCACCATCCTTGCCAAGGAATTGGTAATCATCGCTCCCATCTGGGCGGACACTATGATACTTTGTATTGCGCTTATTCTTGGACCAATCCAGTTCGGATTTGCCATACAAAACATGGGCTCCGTCCGGAGAAATATAGGCTCCGCCCAAGCTGACCATATTCAGACCATCGTCGGTGGTCATGGCTCTTTTTTGTGCAGTTAAGTTGGTAAGGAAGCCTAAGAAAACGAGTAGGAGAATAGATTGTTTTCGCATTGTTGATGTTGGAATAAAGTGCATTTATAATTTAGGATGAATTTACACAATTTCATCCTAAATTAAGCATTGTTGCTCTTTTTACCCTTAGCGAAGATATCCATGTAGCTGTAAGTCAGATTTATTATTAATGAATTTCAAAATACCGTCCCTCATTAAATAAAGCTGATCGGAAACATCAAGGATGTTTTCATATAAATGATCAGTAACTAAAATTCCTTTTTTTGAAGAGATCGTATTGATTCGCTCTTTGACCAAGTCGATGTACTTTGGCATGATGTGCATAAAAGGCTCATCTAAGATTGTGAACTTGGAATCAGCTTCTAATACTAACAAGACTTCGATGAGTCGACGTTCGCCCCCAGATAATTGAGATAGTTTTGCAGAATAAATGGGTTTTAAAAAGGAGTACTGGTTAAAAAAAAATTCAGGGTCAATGCCATAAAGTCTTAAGAGCGCTTTTAGCTGGATAGATTTGGGGTGAAATTCATGTTGTGGGGCATAATTAATCAAGCCTTTTTCTTTGTATAAGTTGATCAATACCTTTTCTTGATACTTGAGGTGCTTACTTTGTGGTTTTAATTGTCCAGTAATTATTCTTAGCAAGCAGGATTTACCACAACCATTACGACCGAGTAATCCGGTTACTTTATTTTGTTTAAATTCTAAGTTTATGCCTCTTAAAACTTTTACCGTTCCAAAGTCTAAGAATACGCTATCTATGTAAATAGTGTTATCCATCAGCTTAAACGGATTAGTAGAATCATGCAAAGTATCCAAAAGCTAAAATCAACTATCAAAGTGTAGATGATTAATGCTCGTTTCCCAATTCCATTATTCATATAAAAATGAAGTTCTTGATCCTTTCTGCTTTGATGAATGCTTAGGCCTATCCCGCTTGCAATGAATTTAAACCAGATAAGAACCGTTAAGGCATTGGTGCCATATTGATGGATGAAATAAAGGACGATGGCTGTTATTATAATGGTGTAAAACCAATAGTCTTTGGCGTAAAGGAAGATTAACTTTAGAAGATTAATCATTTTAGAAGGTGGTGATTTTTGCAGAGGATTAGAATAGGAGGAAAAACCAAAAAGCATCACTACTTCTTCGTAACCGCAGGACACTGTAAAGTCCCGAAATAACGTACAATGCCAACCTTTAATAAAACATAAGTATCGTTATTCCGGCTATTGCCACGCTGGGTGCCGGGCGTACCTAATTAGAATAGGAGGAAAAACCAGAGAGCGTCCCTCCTTGGTCGCCGCGCGAGCCTAATTGACTCTCGGTGACGCCATCAATCATAATAGAACGATCTGCTAGTCGGACGGCATCATCGCCACGAAGGCTACGAATTTGAGAAGCATCTGCATAAACTGTACTGACATCATCAAGGTAATCAGTATACAAATGCCGGGCACTCAACTCAAAATTCAAACTCCATACATAGCTTAAATCTACTTTAAAACCAACGCCATATTCAAGACCTAACTGGACGCTGTAATATTCTTCTCCTTTGAATTGACCTTCAGTACCTAGCGGTCTTAATTCAACCCATTCTCCATCCAATTGTGCTTCGGGGTTGAAAGAAAAAACACTAAGACCACCAAAAATATAAGGGGTATAGAAGTCGTACTTACTGCCATGATTATAAGGCAAGAAGTTGAATTCAAAAGAAGCGGTGGCATCAATAACCTGAGAACGGAAACTTAGATTTCGAGCCCTTTCAAAGGCATTGCTCGAACGGGCATCATCTGCTTCTATTTGAGCATAATTGGCACCAAACTTCAAACCCAGGCGGTTGTTAAAATTATATCGGACAATTAGACCACCGGCTAAATTCGGGCGGCTTAAATCAAAGCTCGTATTGAGGTCGCCAAAGTAATAAGAAGTACCCAACCACGGGCCTGCCTCCCAGCCTTCCTGAGCACTCAGGTTTAGCGAAAAAACAAGCCCCAGTATTACCATCAACAATTGCTTCACATTGCCCATCTCTGTAGTTTTTCTCAGTTAATTCGGAAGTGACCCTAAGGCTACTCCATAAAAATTTGCGCAAAGATAGGAATTGAACGATTAACAAGTAGACTGTATTGTAAATGAAACCTTGACTCAACGCCAAAGACCATGAATAATACCAATTAAAGTCAGAAAGGCGACTTGATAACTAGCGTCAATTAACCATAGCTTAATGGATCGGCGCTGGTAGAGATAGTTAATGGCAATGGAGGTCGTTACAAAGCAAATGCCGATAACCAATCCGGTATGCATACCTATTTGCCAGCTGGCGGCATCCAAGTGCTGATTGGCTAGCAAAAGGGCTATACCGAAAGACATTATGCACATCATTAAGAAGCTACTACCAAAGATGACGGGCATATTCCCTTGTTGGATATATTCATCCGTGAAGCCTAATTCTTTCTGCCAGGCCTTACCAAAGAAAAAAGAATACCATAGAAAGCCCAATGCAAAAGCGGCAATACCTGCTACAAAAACAGCTAAAAAATTGATGTCGGAAAGGTGCATAATTGAAGATTTGCGTGCCGAGGCACTGGTTTTTAATCGTTTTGTCAATAAAATGTAATAATTTTTTCGCACTTATAATAAAATGAGCATCTGGAAATCTATGAACAGCTATTGGTGTTCATATAGCCTTCAAGCGTTGAATTTTTAAATTGATGAAGCTTTTGGCTTCAGAATTGTTTAATTTTGCGCAAGTTTCAAAACAACGACAAATAAACATGCAAACTCGACTCAGAATCGCAGTACAAAAGTCTGGCCGTCTTTTAGATGGTTCTATCGACTTACTCAAGCAATGTGGGATCAAAATAGATAATTCTAAAGGTCAGCTACGTGCTTTATCTCGTAACTATCCAATTGAAATCTATTACCTGCGTAATTCCGATATTCCTCAATATATTCATGATGGAATAGCTGATATTGGTATCCTTGGGCAGAATACTGTTGTAGAAAAGCAAAAGGATTTGGATATGATCTTACCGCTTGGCTTTTCTAAATGTCGTTTGTCGATTGCGGTCCCCAAAGGTGTCCAGTATGATGGCCTAAATTGGCTCAATGGTAAGCGCATCGCTACCTCTTACCGCAATTCTTTACAACAGTTCTTAGATCAACATAAAATCAAGGCGGATATACATGAGATTTCTGGTTCAGTTGAAATTGCTCCAAATATTGGTCTGGCAGATGCGATCTGTGACTTGGTTAGCTCAGGTAGTACACTTTTCAAAAATGGATTGGAAGAGAAAGAAATTATCTTAAAATCTGAAGCCGCAATTGTAGCTAATAAAAATTTGAGCCCAGAAGCACAAGAAATTCTAAATCAATTGTTATTTCGGATTAAGTCGGTATTGGAAGCTGGTAATAATAAATATTTATTGATGAATGCTCCCAATGACAAGGTAGAAGAGATCATCAGAATACTACCCGGCATGAAAAGCCCTACCGTAATGCCACTAGCCAATAGTGAGTGGAGCTCTATCCACACAGTGATTGCCGAGGATCGATTCTGGGACATCATTGATGAATTAAAATCCAATGGCGCTCAGGGTATTTTGGTTGTTCCTATTGAAAAAATGATTATCGCCTAAATTATGCAAATCAGTATAAATCCTCCTAAGAAAGATTGGACTAGCCTACTGGAACGTCCTGCGATGGAAGTACAACAACTAGATGAAATTGTCAGTGCTGTACTTCGAGATATTCAAGAGAACGGTGATGCGGCAGTTACAAAATATACGAGCCAATTTGATGGCGTCGATCTAGAACAGTTCCTAGTTTCTGAGGAAGAAATTGAGGCTGCTAAATTAGCTGTTCCAGAAGATTTAAAAGCTGCTATTCAAGTAGCTAAAACCAACATTGAAGCCTTTCATAGGCAACAACGATCTACGGTAGAAATTGTAGAAACGATGCCTGGTGTGAAATGCTGGCGCAAAAGTGTAGGCATCCAAAAAGTCGGGCTTTATGTGCCTGGCGGTACAGCACCACTTTTTTCTTCTGTACTTATGTTGGGGGTTCCTGCAATAATTGCAGGTTGTCAGGAAATAGTCCTGTGTTCTCCACCGGCTAAAGACGGTGGCCTGCATCCAGCTATTATTTATGCCGCAGATTTAGTAGGTGTCCACAAAATCTTTAAGATTGGTGGTATTCAAGCCATAGCTGCCATGGCTTATGGTACCCAAACGGTACCTCAAGTATATAAAATATTCGGCCCCGGAAATCAGTACGTAACGGCTGCTAAGCAAATGGTTAGTAGAGCGGGAATAGCCATCGATATGCCTGCTGGTCCATCAGAAGTACTTGTTTGTGCCGATCAAACTGCTGATCCGTCTTTTGTAGCTGCTGATTTGCTATCACAGGCAGAGCATGGAGTGGATAGCCAAGTTGTATTGGTGGCTTTTTCTTCTGAATTTATTAAAGAAGTAGAGACAGCCCTTAGTGAACAACTAGCTAAGTTGCCCCGTAAAGAAATCGCCGCAAAAGCTTTGGAAAATAGTGCTGCCATTGTAATCAACACTCGATCCGAGGCCCTTGACATGATTAATCTTTATGCGCCGGAACACTTGATTTTGGCTTTAGAAGACGTAACTTCTTTTTCTGAAGGAATCATCAACGCGGGCTCGGTTTTTCTAGGGAATTATACACCTGAGTCGGTAGGAGATTATGCTTCCGGGACCAACCATACTTTACCTACTAATGGTTTTGCAAAAGCTTATTCTGGTGTATCTGTAGATTCTTTTGTAAAGAAAATTACGTTTCAGCAAATCACAGCGGCAGGCTTACAAGAATTAGGGCCGTCAGTAGAAAAAATGGCTAGTGCCGAGGATTTGATCGCGCACAAAGAAGCGGTCAGTATTCGTTTGCGGCGCATTAAACAGCAATAATATGACTCAGGACAACCAGACTACGGCAAGGCTTCAGCAAGAATACCTCGAGGTTATTGGCGCTCGCGTGCACAATCTGAAAGATGTGGATGTGCGGATCCCAAGAAACTGCTTAGTGGTGATTACTGGGATTAGTGGAAGTGGGAAATCTTCGCTGGCCTTCGATACGATTTATGCAGAAGGACAGCGTCGGTATATGGAAACTTTCTCTGCTTATGCCCGGCAGTTCATCGGTGAGATGGAGCGTCCAGATGTAGAGCAAATTTCAGGCCTGAGTCCGGTTATTTCGATTGAGCAAAAAACGACAAGCAGAAACCCTCGGTCTACTGTAGGGACCATCACGGAAATTTATGACTTCTTACGTTTACTTTTTGCTCGGATTGGAGAGCCTTATTCGTATGCTACGGGTAAGAAAATGATCAGGTATTCGGAGGAGCAAATGTTAGAAAGAATCCTCGAAGATTGGACCAGCAAAAAAGTATTGTTACTGGCACCGGTAGTAAGGGGCCGGAAAGGCCATTACCGAGAGCTATTTGAGCAAATTCGCAAGCAAGGCTACACCAAAGTTAGAGTAGATGGCATCGTGATTGACATTGAGCCTGGTTTGCAAATTGATCGCTACAAAGTACACGATATTGAAGTCGTAATTGATCGAATCAAAGTTACTGGAGATAAAGAAGAGCGGATCAAAAATTCGGTACAGGCTGCCCTGCGGATGGGCAATGGCTTGCTCATGATTCTAGAGCACGATAAAGAAGAACTTAGAACCTACAGTAAGCATCTAATGGATGCAGAAACGGGCCTTTCTTACGAAGAACCTTCTCCCAATTCTTTTTCTTTTAACTCTCCTTATGGAGCTTGCCCCAAATGTAATGGACTAGGTAAAATTAATGCCGTGGACCTGGATAAAGTAATTCCAGACCATAGCAAATCTATCAATGAAGAAGCAATCGTTCCTTTTGGAGAAGTGCGGGATAATATTACCTTTCGGCAGCTAAGAGCCATTTCGAAAAAATATAAATTCAACTTTTCTACACCCGTAAAAGAAATCCATGAGGAAGCTTTAAATATCATACTTTATGGTGGTGATAATAGCATCGCCTTACGGGGTGGCAGTAAAACAGATTATTCTTATAACTTGGCTTACGAAGGACTGATCAAGATGCTATTGCGCTGGTACAGTGGCACTTCGTCAGAGAAAGTTCGGAAATGGGCGGAAGCTTTTATGAAAGTGGATACCTGTCCGGATTGTGATGGTTTTCGGCTGAAAAAATCTTCTTTACACTTCAAGTTAAATGACTGCCATATTGGAGATTTGGCGGAAATGGACATCACCGAGCTGGCCGAGTGGATGGAAAATATTGAAGAACATTTAACGGAGCGACAACGGACGATTGGCCAAGAGGTTTTGAAGGAAATTCGCCTTCGAATTGGTTTCTTATTGCACGTCGGTTTGGATTATTTAAGTCTCAATCGACCTGCCCGAACGCTTTCTGGAGGAGAGTCTCAACGAATTCGTTTGGCTACCCAGATTGGTTCTCAACTTACCGGAATTACTTATATTCTGGATGAACCAAGTATTGGATTACACCAAAGAGATAACCAACGTTTAATCGAATCTCTAAAGCAATTAGCAGCCATTGGAAATACCGTCTTAGTAGTCGAACACGATAAAGATATTATGTTGGCTTCAGATTATTTAATTGACTTGGGCCCAGGCGCAGGTAAATTAGGAGGTGAGTTAGTAGGAGAAGGGGTCCCAGAAAGTTTTCTGCAAAAAGAAACGCTGACCTCGAAATACCTTAGCCAAGCCATTAATATTGAAGTTCCAGAAAAGAGAAGAAAGGGAAGTGGTAAATTCCTAGAACTAAAGGGCGCAAGTGGCAACAATTTAAAAGATGTTTCCATCAAAATTCCACTGGGTACTTTTTGTTGTGTGACTGGAGTATCGGGTAGTGGGAAATCTACGCTGATTAACGAAACTTTATATCCTATTTTGCGCCAGCATTTTTATAAAAGTCTTAAAAACCCATTAGCGTATAAAACGGTTAAAGGTCTAGATCTAGTTGATAAAGTGATTGAAATTGATCAATCGCCAATCGGGCGTACACCGCGTTCCAATCCAGCAACCTATACTGGCGTATTCACCGACATACGGAAGATTTTTTCCGAACTACCAGAATCTAAAATTAGAGGTTATAAACCCGGACGTTTTTCCTTTAATGTGAAGGGCGGTCGTTGTGAAGAATGCTCTGGCTCAGGAATGCGTGTTATTGAAATGAATTTCTTGCCCGATGTTTATGTAGAGTGTGAAAAGTGCCTGGGGCGTCGCTACAATCGAGAGACCCTGGAGATTATCTATAAAGGCAAAAATATCAACGATGTCTTGGATATGAATGTCCGGGAAGCAGTAGCGTTTTTCCAGCCCATCCCCAATATTTATCGCAAGCTGAAAACACTGGAAGATGTTGGACTGGGCTACATTACTTTAGGGCAACAAGCGACCACTTTATCTGGAGGAGAAGCACAACGTGTAAAACTTGCCGAAGAACTTTCTAAAAGAGATACAGGCCAGACTATTTATATCCTAGATGAACCAACTACGGGACTTCATTTTGAAGATATCCGGCATTTACTACGCGTACTCAATAAGTTGGTGGAACGTGGAAATACAGTAGTGGTAATCGAGCACAATATGGATGTGATTAAAGTAGCAGATTACATCATAGATATGGGGCCAGAAGGTGGTCGAAGAGGCGGGACGGTAGTTGCGGCCGGCACCCCAGAAGCAATCGTAAAAAATAAAAAGAGCCACACGGGGACTTTTTTAAAACCAGAACTAAAAGCTTAGAATCGACTTTTTAAGACTAGTTAATACGATTAGAATTTAGTATCTTTAATAAGACTCTATAACTAATGCTTTAACCTTTTGCCTCTCCCAACTGGCAGCCAACCGTTAATATGCCTATGAAAAACTGGACAAACACGGCCTTTGGTTTCTATTACAAACAGCGCTATAAAATTATACAGCGCTATATGCATCATCCTGATGTAGTGCAAAAAGAAGTCTTAAATGGCCTACTCAAATCAGCTCGTTATACCGAGTTTGG
>CAXIDD010000056.1:0-14368 GCA_964021975.1 uncultured Saprospirales bacterium
CTCTGTAGAAGTCATTGAGAGAGCTTGTGATATGCTTGCTGTTAATGTACAAGATAGTGAGTTTCTGGTTTCTCCGGATGGTTGCTATAAAATTGAACGTCTGTACCGCGTCATCAACTGGTGTGAGTATGATGGCATCTCAGACCCAATCATGGTGTCTAGAGACGCGGATTGTGATGGAGTGCCTGGAGATGAAGATGTCTGGGTAAATGTCACCCGTGAAGGCAATGCATATATCGACCGGAATAGTAACCCAAGGGATTCTATTCCTTTTATCAATACTAAAGAAACTACCTGTGATGGGCAAAGTAATCCTTACGGGTACTGGATAAGCAATCAGGAAAATAATGCCTTAAGGTCTAGAGGATATTGGACTTATATACAATTCATTAGTGTAATTGATAATGAGGCTCCAACGGTTACTTTTACCACCTTAGATCCTACCTGTAGTAATAATGATAATTGTGATGCAAACGTTGTTTATCCTTTTCAAGTGGAGGAAACCTGTACTCCAGATGATTTGACAATTTCTGTCATCGTTGATGTGAATGATGATGGGAACAATGATTATGTATTACTTGGAGATGAAATACTAGGCACCTATCCTAATTATCAAATAAGCGATAATTTTCCAATAGGTAACCATAGCTTACTTTTAACGGTTAGAGATGGTTGTAACAACGCCACACAGGAAACCTTGACATTCACCGTTATTGACTGTAAAGCACCTGCACCCGTATGTCAGGATGGAATTATAGTTGAACTGAGTCGTTTGGAAACCCCAGTAGATCTGGATGGGGATAGGATTGATGACCTGGCATCAGCTTATGCAACCGCAGATGACTTCATCGTTCGTTCCATTGATGATTGTAGTGGACCCGTCACTTATTCTATTAATCGGGTTGGCCAGCTGGCAGACATCAACCAAGATTCTATTACGCTTACTTGTCAAGATGAAGGAATTGCCTTGGTCGAAGTGCATGCTTGGGATGCGGCTGGTAACCACGACTTTTGCCAGACCTTCGTTGATGTCCAAAACAATGCGGATGCATGTAGAGAAATTGCACAAGGGGCCATATTTGGTATCATTGCTACAGAAACAGAGGTGCCTGTCAAAGACGTTGAAGTACAGTTGAGTGGCTCTGTACAGAATATGGAGATTTCGGATGAAAATGGGATTTATAACTTCCTTGAGTTAGAGGAAGGCAATGACTTTACCGTTACCCCAAGAATGGATGGGAATGATCGTCTAGGTGTAACCACCTTTGATTTGATCTTAATCCGGAAGCATATCTTAGGTTCGCAACCCTTGGATTCTCCATATAAGATAATTGCAGCGGATGCCAATCGATCCCAGAGTATTACGGTCCTTGATTTGATCAAATTGCAGAAATTGATCCTTGGCATTGATATTGAACTGGAAGAGAATACAAGTTGGCGATTTGTGGATGCCAATTTTAATTTTCTTGATCCAACCCAGCCTTGGATGACCCAAATCCCAGAAGTAATTAATATTAATAACTTGGATCGGGAGTTTTACGATGGAAATTTTGTAGCAGTTAAGGTAGGAGACGTTAACAATTCTGTCAAACCTGCTACATTTGCTGCATCCGAAGTGCGTAAGCAACCGGAGCAAATCTTTATGGATATTGCATTAAATGAGTTTAATATTGGTGACCGGATAGCTGTACCAATTAGTTTAAAAGAACTGAAAAACTTGGAAGGCTTTCAATTTGGGCTAAAATATGACCAGACAGTACTAGCCTTACAAGACATTGATCTAGGACAATTAGCTGCACCCAATCTAGCTTGGTTTGAGCAAGAAGCTTTATTGACCAGTTCTTGGTATCACAATGATCAGGAAATAGATGCGGATAAGCCTTTGTTTACGTTATACTTTGAGGCCTTAGCTAGTGATAAACTATCCAATAACTTGAAGTTGACTTCCAGAATTACACCCGTTGAAGCTTACCGGAAAGAGGGGACTTTAGTGGATATAGGTTTACGGTTTGAGGATGGGATTGAACAGACTCAATCTTTTGAACTATTCCAAAACTGGCCTAATCCGGTAGGAGAGGAGACTTACATTTCCTTCTTTGTACCGAAGACCGTTCAAGGACAGTTATTGATTACAGATCAGAATGGAGCGGTATTAAAACGGTTCAGTGGTGAATTTGCAATGGGTAAACATACCCAAAGATTAAATGCTAGTGATTTACCTACAGGAGTATTGTACTATTCTTTTGAAAGTAAAGACTTTGCACAAACGCGTAAAATGGTGATTATTCGCTAATGCGTTTTAGATACTAGTTAAATCTTAAAAAGCTATTTGAATCTACCTGCAGTAGACAGGTTTGGCTTTTGAAATTTGTTATTGATCCTGATTTGACTAATGTAAGGTGTAAATTGTGGAATTGCTTCCCGCAGAAAATGTGGGAAGCAATTCTACATTTCTAAATAATGTAAAAAAGAAAGCCGTGCTCGATTCAAATCGAGCACGGCTTATCTATTTAAAAGCGTGTATTACTTATCTAAAATCAAGATTAGTAACCGCTGTTTTGCTGTAGGTTTGGATTCAAATCCAACTCATTCACAGGAATTGGGAAGATCGTTTTAGCTTGCCCTGGTGCTGATTCTGACTCAGCAGGCATACCTGGACGACGTAGATTCAAACCATTACGAAGTAAATCCATTCTACGGTGACCTTCGAAAGCCAATTCTTTTCTTCTTTCGTTAAGAATGTCTTCTAGTGTTACTCTATCAAGTGCATCAAGACCAGCTCTGGCGCGTAGTGTATTGATGTCATTCAATGGTGTATCACCAGTAGTAGAATTATTTTGGAAGTTAGCCTCTGCTCTGATTAAGTACATTTCTGTAATTCTAAGTACAGGTGCATTATCCGCGTTGGCAATTCCATCATCAAACTTAGTAGTAAAGATACGTTCTTGACCTAATGCATCACCACCCGTTTGGTTAAGTGTAGTGAAACGCAAATCTCATGGCTCTTCGGCGTATGCAGCCAATAAGTTGTCTGTAAAAGGTGCATCACCACGACCTTCAGGAGTAGGGTTGGTTAAACCAGAGAAACCTTGGCCAGAATCTTGTCCATCATCTGCATTGTTAACCAATGTAAACAAGAACTCACTACTTTCAGTATCAAAGAAAGTATAATCCGTAGCTAAAGTGAAAGCTGGATCTGAAATAACTTGGTTCGCATAATCAGCAGCTTGTGCCCATTTTTCTTGGTACAAGTATAACCTTGCCAACAAACCTTGAGCAGCGCCCTTAGTAGCCAATGAGTTATCAGAGTTGTCTAAATCAGGAATAGCGTCCAATAAATCCCGCTCAACTTGAGCTTGTACTTCATTCAAAGTAGCTCTGGCAGGGAATTGTACCTCTCCTTCAAATGGCTCCAATACTAGAGGCACGGCTAAACCGTTTCCACCATCTACTTGTACAGGCTGAGCCCACCAATTAGAAATGTTGAAATAAACTAAAGCTCTCAAGAATTTAGCCTGAGCGACAGCATTTGCTTTTTCAGCAGCTGTGAATTCAACATCCTCTACTAGAGGTACATTCTTAATCACTAGGTTCGCTGTACCAATCGTTTCATAATTGTCATCCCAAACGGCATTGATAGAGCCATTATCGGATAAAGTCGAATACAAACGGATTTCATTGAAAGTAGGGAAAGATCCTACAAAGTCAACGTTATCTGCTTGCCATTCGCCCATTAGTTGATTGGTTCCGTTCAGAACATCATCTTGTTGAGCGGCACTGTAGGCACCGGCTAAAACACCAAGTGCTAAAGTTTTATTTGAAAAAGCGACAGCTTGTGTCAACTGATCTTCAGGCTCTAGCTGAAGATTGTCATCACAGGAAAATAAAATTCCTATGCTTAAAAGTGAAACTAAATATATTTTACGCATGATCTTTTAATTAAATGTTAGAAATAAAATAGCTTAGACCAATTCAATTGGAATAGTCTAACTTGTTAATTTTATTTCTTAAAAGGTTAAACGAACACCAAACAAGTATGTCTTAGCTTGTGGTGGAGTAAAGAAACTTTCACCCTGACGAGTGTTAGCAATTCTATCTGTTACCTCAGGATCGATTCCATCTAATCCATCTGCTTTAACTGTGAATAGGTTATTAGCGGTAGCGTAGAATCTAGCACCTTTGATTACTCCAATACGGTCAGTTACGCTAGCAGGTAAAGTATAACCTAAAGTCACGTTTCTCAAACGTAGGAAAGAGCCGTCCAATACTTGTGCACTTGATCTTTGTGCGAAAGTGTTGAAAGTTGGGCTATCGTAAGCAGGCAAATAAGCATTGTCTCCTGGTTGTCTCCAAACATTCAATAATCTAGTACTCTTGTTAAAGGTACCTGTTGGATTTTCTGTAAACCTCAAACCACCGATAGCAATATCGTTTCCGTAGCTAAAGTTCATAAATACATTCAAATCAAATGCTTTGTATTTGAAAACGTTACGGATACCACCTACGAAAGTAGGGTTAGCATCTCCAACAATTACCCGATCACCAGACGTAGGAGTAGTAGTAGGCGTACCTTCTGCACTCATCCATTCTGCGTCACCCGTTTGTGGGTTAACTCCGATATAAGGAATTAAATAGAAAGAGTTCACAGAGTGACCAACGATTGCTCTTTGGTTAGCACTACCTGTAACAAACTGTCTTCCTTCAGAATCGGTGTTAGCACCTGGTAAAGACAATACCTCGTTGGTGTTGAAACCCATGTTTAAAGACGTAGTCCACTCAAAATCAGGCGTGCTGACGTTAGTACTACTGATGTCTAAATCAACACCACGGTTCTCCATTTCCCCTACGTTTTGTAGGATAGAATTCAAACCACCATTGGTTTGTGGAATCGGTACATTCAACAATAGGTCTGTTGTTCTTTTGTTGTAAACATCCACAGCAACAGTCAATCTGTTGTTAAATACAGAAGCTTCCAAACCAATATTATAAGACTGAGAGCGCTCCCATTGTAAGTTAGGGTTTGCTGCAGCCAACTGACGTAAACCTGCTGCACCATTATAGTTAGAGATAACACCACCTTCAAAGTTCTCTAGAGAAGCGAAGTCACCAATTCTATCGTTACCTGCAGTACCGTAGTTAGCACGAAGTTTCAAAGAATTTAGCCAAGAAACATCACTTAAGAAGTTTTCTTCTGAAAGAGTCCATGCACCACCAGCTGACCAGAAAGTACCATATTGGTTATTGGCACCAAAACGAGAAGAACCATCTCTACGAATAGAACCTTCAACGATGTACTTATTCTTATAAGAATAATTGAAACGGCCAAAGTAACCAACTAAACGGTTACCTGTTACGGTGTTCTGAGTAGTTTCAGGAGTCGCTGCTGAAACTACGTTGATCTGACGATCCGACAAGAAAGTGTTACCAGATACGGTAATGTCTCTAATGTCTGTTTGCTCGTAAGCAGTACCAGCGGTCAAATTCAAATCATGGAAATCACCAAAAGTCTTCGCATAATTAAGCGTATTCGTGAAAACATACTTGTTCTGCTGACCGTAGTAGTTGCTTGCAGTACCACCTGGTGTTACTACATCAAAGTTACGACGAAACTCTTCTAGTAGAACTCTATCCA
Organism: uncultured Saprospirales bacterium; assembly: GCA_964021975.1. GTDB lineage: Bacteria > Bacteroidota > Bacteroidia > Chitinophagales > Saprospiraceae > DATFKA01. Next base: position 5,633 of record CAXIDD010000056.1, read on the forward strand.
CACCAAAAGAAGTACGGAAAGAAAGACCATCTAAAAGACTTCCTAAATCTAATCTTGCAAAAGCATTACCAACCGTACGGAAAGAGTTGGCATCATTGATGTTCAAATCTTCAATCGCAATTACGTTACGAATGAAACCTGTATTCGTGTAGCCACCATTTTCATCAAATGCTTCTACCCAAGGAGTCTGTAAGAAAGAAGATGTCAAAGGCGCAAAGGTGTTGTTTTCAGATCCTACCCTAACTGTAACCAATCGGTAGCATCGTGATTTAAGTTAATCCGACCACTAGCTCTTTTCAAGTTGTTACCAATAATGAAACCTTCTTGATCGGAATAAGTACCACCAACAAAGAAAGAAGTTTTGGCACTACCTCCACTGATACCTACATTAATATTTTGAGAGTTACCTGTTCTCACTACCTGAGAAGGCCAATCAAAACTTGTCTGAGGGTCAGAACCAGGAGTAGCTGCACCAGACTCAATTCTGAACTGACGGAATTGATCCGCATTCATCATTTCAATAATGTCTGTACTTTCAGTAAAAGATTGAGTCACATCCAAAGTAATTCTGGTAGGGGAATTTTTGCTACCTGATTTAGTCGTAATCAAGACTACACCATTCGCACCTCGAGAACCATAAACGGCTGTTGCTGCTGCATCTTTCAATACAGAGAAAGACTCAATATCATTTGGGTTAATATCACCCAGTGGATTCAAAGACTGTCCACCTTGACCAGAAGTCTGGTTGGCGTCATTCATAGGTACTCCATCAATTACGATTAGTGGACGACCACCAGAAGAGATTGAAGCTACACCACGAATTTTGATGACAGGTGCTGCACCCAAGATACCAGAAGAGTTTACTACTTGTACACCAGAAGCTTGTCCTTGTAACAACTCTTGTGGAGCTACTGCAGGAATGTCCTTAATGTTTTCATTAGAAATAGTTGATACACTCTGTACCAGTTTCTTACGGCTTTGCTCACCATATGCAATTACAACAACCTCTCCCAAAAGAGAAGTCTCTTCCGCTAAGGTTACATTCATAACGGTAGCATTACCAACCGTTCTCTCTTCTGTTTTTTGTCCAGTATAAGAGAAAATTAAAACATCACCACTGTTGGCACTGATGCTGTATTTTCCATCTAAATCCGTAAGCGCACCAGAAGTGGTTCCTTTAACGAGGATTGTTACCCCGATTAATGGGTCACCACCTTCATCAGTGACAGTACCTGTAATGTTTACGTTTTGGGCGAAAGTCGTGCCTACAACGAAGAACATTAGCAGTAAAACAATGCTAAATAACTTTGTTTTCATTTTAAACAATTTTAGTGAGTATAATACCGATACTGCAACCTTGCAATACCGATGAATTAGTATGTATAATAATTAGTGTGTATGAGAATTTTTTGCCTTAATAAGGATTAATAATTTTGGTGTTTGGTTTTTGAATTGGTTTCAATAGTAGAAAATTATAGGCTGGTTAGGACCCTATAATTTTGTAGGATAAGAATTTTTATTCTCCCTTATAGTTGCTTTGCGCCAAATAGACTAAGGTGAATCCACCAATAATCATTAACAATCGAAAAAGAAACCCAAATAATGGACCTGGTTGATCAATCCATAAAAGAAAAGCAATCTTTACACCAACGATGCTTAGTACCAAGGCTAAAAAACCAAGTGTAACTAAAATAAAGCCGATCAAGGTAAGGACGCCTTTGTTTTTTTGCATGTCTCTTATTTTGCGCAAATCTACAAAAAAAATAATTTCTAGAATAGTCCGATTATTTAAATAACTTAATTGGGATTTTGTTCAACTTCCTAGTCCAGTTAATAGTTAATACTTTAAGCAACACCTGGTATGGTAAAAATTATTGAATGTCCCAGAGATGCCATGCAAGGCATTAAACCTTTTATTTCTACGGAAATTAAGGCCGCATATATCAATCAATTATTGACAGTAGGGTTTGATACCATTGACTTTGGAAGTTTCGTTTCTCCCAAGGCCATTCCTCAGATGAAAGACACTGCATTGGTATTAGAACAACTGGATTTAGATCAAACATCCTCTAAACTGTTGGCTATTGTAGCTAACGCACGAGGGGCTAGAGACGCTGCCCAGTTCGAAGAAATTGACTATTTAGGGTATCCTTTCTCAATTTCAGAGACTTTTCAAATGCGAAATACCAACGCAACTATTGAAGAGAGCCTGGAAAGGGTCGCACAAATTCAAGCTATTGCCGCTCCATCTAATAAATCGATCGTTCTCTATATCTCAATGGGCTTTGGTAATCCTTATGGAGATCCCTGGAATGTAGAGATTGTACAGTACTGGGTAGACCGATTACAACAAATGGGAATCGGTATCTTCCAACTTTCGGATACCATTGGTGTCGCTAATCCTAATAATATTGCTTATTTATTTCAACACTTAATTGGTGCCTATCCCAATGTAGAAATTGGCGCCCACTTTCATACCGTTCCCAGTAAATGGAAAGAAAAGGTAGCCACTGCTTACCAATTTGGTTGCCGGCGTTTTGATGGAGCAATTAAAGGTTATGGAGGCTGCCCAATGGCCAAAGATGATCTTACCGGTAATATGCCCACTGAAAATATGATTGCCTATTTCCAAGAAAATAATATTGACACAGGAGTGGACGCCGCACTGTTTTTACAATCCTTGCAGAAAGCAGGAGAGGTTTTTCCTTAGTAGCTAAATTCAAGATTAAGTAACTTTTGGTAGGAGGTGGACCGTCTAAAGGTTTTCAAATAGTTGTCCTAGATAATAACTGATATGAAAACCTATCTACTGCTTATCTTTTACTTATGTCTCTTTTCTCAATTAGTCGCTCAAACGAAAAATCAGATAATCATTCCAGATTCCGCAACCATTAATCAATGGTTAACAGATACTAATGTCCCTGCAATAGCGATTGGCACCATTCAGAATGGGCAAGTTAATTCAATGTTGGTATACGGAAATACTCAAACGGGTTCGCCAGCTGATGCAAATACAATTTTTGATGTAGCCTCTCTTACTAAATCAATTACAAGCCTATTGACCCTTGAATTGGTATTGCAGGCATCCTGGAACCTAGACGAACCTTTATTTCATTATTGGATAGATCCAGACCTTAAGAATGATCCTCGACATCAAAAACTAACCACCAGACATGTATTAAGTCACCGAACTGGATTTAAAAATTGGCGCTGGATGAATGAAGATAAAAAACTAGCTTTTGATTTTGAGCCTGGTTCAAAATTTCATTATTCTGGAGAAGGTTTTGAGTATCTAAGGAAGGCGATGGAAGGTAAATTTCAGATTCCTTTTGAAAAAATGGCAGATTCTTTAATTTTTCAGCCCAATGGAATGACTAATAGCCATTTAACCTGGAATGAAAAGATCAAAGATTATCAATTTGCCGGTACTCATGATGAGTCGGGAAAACCCTACGAATACGAAAAATCTACTCAAGCCAATGCTGCGGATAATTTGTTAACCACCCTTAAGGACTTCAGTCAATTAAGCGCTAATATCATCAATAAGCAAATGCTGGATCAGGACCTTTATCAGGAAATGATCCGTCCACAATCTACCGTTCGGGAGGGAATAAGTTTTGGACTCGGTTGGATTGTCTTTAATAATTTAGCTAATGGGGAATATGCGCTCTTTAATGCAGGAAGTGATACAGGTGTTAATGCCTTAGTTGTGCTGCTTCCAAAATCAAAACGAGGTTTAATTGTAATGACCAATGGTGATAATGGGAGAGCGCTAGCGATGAAGGCCATTGCCGAAACGCTTGGAACGGTAGGTAAAGAAATCTTAAGTAGATTCTAATTAGATGTTGTGCAATAAAAAAGCACTTTTGCTACTGCAAAAGTGCCTTTTTACGGAACGTTGCTTTAAACAACTTTCTTTGATTCGAAAACCGAATTACATCATACCTGGCATTCCACCTGGCATTCCGCCACCACCGTGCATGTGTGGTGCTTCTGGTTCTGGCTTGTCATTGATTACACATTCGGTAGTCAATACCATTCCGGAAATAGAAGAAGCGTTTTCTAAAGCGATGCGGGTCACCTTGGTAGGATCAATTACACCAGCTGCTTTCAAATCTTCAAATTTATCTGTACGAGCATTGTAGCCATTGCTACCTTTGCTATTCATTACTCTTTGTAGGATAACAGATCCTTCTACACCAGCGTTATTCGCAATTGTACGAAGTGGAGACTCTAGTGCTTTCTTAACGATTTGCACCCCAATAGTCTCATCTTCATTGGCACCTTTCAGGTTTTTGATAGAAGAGATGGCACGTACTAGAGCAACACCACCACCAACTACTGTACCTTCCTCTACGGCTGCACGTGTCGCATGTAAAGCATCGTCAACACGATCTTTCTTTTCTTTCATCTCTACTTCTGTAGCGGCTCCTACATAAAGTACGGCAACACCACCAGCCAACTTAGCTAAACGCTCTTGTAGTTTTTCTTTGTCGTAATCAGAAGTTGTAGTCTCAATTTGCTGTTTGATCTGGCTGATTCTGGCATCAATCATATCTTGTGTACCACCACCATTTACGATAGTTGTATTGTCTTTGTCTACTACAATTTTCTCACAAGTACCTAGGTGCTCTAGCTCTGTATTTTCAAGTTTGTACCCTTTCTCTTCAGAGATAACGGTACCACCTGTCAAAATGGCAATATCTTCTAGCATTGCTTTACGACGATCACCGAAACCAGGAGCTTTAACAGCAATGATTTTCAGTTGTGCACGTAGGCGGTTAACAACCAATACCCCAAGTGCCTGACTTTCTACATCTTCTGCAATGATCAAAAGTGGACGGCCAGCACCAGCAGCTTTTTCCAAAATAGGAACGATCTCATTAAGGTTAGAGACTTTCTTGTCGTGGATTAAGATGAAAGGATTTTCATACTCTGCAGTCATGTCATCCGTGTTGGTCACGAAGTAAGGAGACAAATAACCACGGTCGAATTGCATACCGATCACTTCTTCAACGTAGGTTTCAGTACCTTTTGCTTCTTCAACGGTAATTACACCATCTTTAGAAACCCGCTTCATTGCATCAGCGATTAAAGAACCGATTTCACCATCGTTATTAGCAGAAATAGCGGCAACTTGCTGGATCTTTTCAAAATCATCACCGATGATCTCAGACTGCTCTTGCAATTGTGCGATAACTGCTTTTACTGCTTTATCCATACCGCGTTTCAAATCCATTGGATTTGCACCAGCAGTAACGTTTTTCAAACCTGCGTTGATCATAGCTTGTGCTAAAACGGTAGCAGTAGTAGTACCATCACCTGCAATGTCTGCAGTTTTTGAAGCGACTTCTTTTACCATCTGCGCACCCATGTTTTCAACGGCAGATTCTAATTCAATTTCTTTTGCAACAGTCACACCATCTTTAGTAATTTGAGGTGCGCCAAAACTCTTTTGGATGACAACGTTACGACCTTTAGGTCCTAAAGTAACTTTTACAGCGTTGGCAAGGGCGTCAACACCTGCGCGTAACTGTTCGCGTGCATCTCTGTCAAAGCTAATTTCTTTAGCCATATCAGATTTATTTTTTTAATTGTTCTAAAATTATTAAAATGAATTTTCTGGACTTCGTGTATGACTTAGTCTAAAATTACAAGGACATCGTCTTCCCGCATGATTAGGTAAGATTCGCCTTCGTGCTGTAATTCTTGGCCAGCATACTTTCCATAAAGTACAGTATCACCTACAGACACAGTCATCAGATTACCATCTTTACCTGGTCCTACTGCTACGATTTCCCCTTTTTGTGGTTTTTCTTTGGCGGTGTCAGGAATAATAATTCCACCTTTTGTTTTCTCCTCAGCTGGAGAAGGCTTGACAACTACACGGTCATTAATTGGCTTCATAGGTTGAAGTTTTTTTATATAGTTTAATGGTTCAACAATAATTTTCTATTTGTAATAGTAAGCTAAGCGGTTTAAATTTCTTTCCACGGCTTATTAAAAATACCTATTACACTTATGCTCTTATCATATGCCGTGCCAACTTAAAAAATATGTCATTTTTGCAGTTTTTCTGACTTGTCTGACAAGATCCTGCCTATCTGACAAGTTCAATTTGGTAAATGTTCTTAATTAGGCATAAAAAAAGCGAAATTCGAAGGTCGAATTTCGCTTTTAGCGCGTTGAGCGCCGCGTGTATTTTACGTATAAAGTTATTAGCCCCCTTGCTCTGTAATTGTAGTTGCATCTAGTCCTACACTTCCAGCGAAGAAAGTAGAGATAATGCAAAGCACAAATAAAGCAATTGCTAGGTACCAAGTAATTTTTTCAATAAAATCAGCAGATTTTGCCGCCCCGAACATTTGATTAGCTTGTGAGCCACCAAATGTGCTATCTACGCCACCACCTTTAGGATTCTGAACGAGAACCGCCGCCATGAAAAGCAGGCTAACCAAGGCGATCATGATAGTAATTGCAGTCATGATATCAGTTTTTTTAGATTTTCTATTTTACCCGCAAAGAAAGCACTTTTTTTAGGAAAAATCAAACTTAATCGTTCATATACTTTAATCGCTTTTTGATATTGCATCTGTGCTACCAAGATTTCTGCCAAGGTTTCCGAAGCCATTTCTTTATTTTCAAGGATGCTTTTCTGTGCAAAAAAGTTCAAATTATCACCTTGAAGTTTGGCCGGATCACTCTTGCGACTAATCAAGGTCAGTTTTTCTTTTTTCTTTGCTTCCATTAAATCTCCTAAGTGTGGTTTGACATGAGCAGGTTGGAATTGCTCAATCCAGGTGGAAAAAGATTTTTTGGGCATTGGCTTAGGTTTTTTGCGTTTGATTTTCTTTAAATGTTGTTTCAGTTTTTGCGTTAGGTCTATTTCTGGCATTGGAGTGGAGAGGACAGCCTTTTCTGGCGCTTGTGCCGCTTGTGGAATTGAAATAAGCCTTTGACTTTTATGATAAAAACCTTCCAAAATAGAGCTGGCAGCAATTGAATCTAACAACAGGGTGTCCATTGATAGTTTGCTGGGTAAGGATACACTATTGTTAGCAGTGGCGGCTATGGCCAGAGCAATAGCAGACGACGCCTTTCTTTTTTGGTAATAGTCATCAAGGACTAAACAAAGAGCTGTCGCATCTGATAGTATAGGTTTTATCCAGTCTTTTAAAGTGGAAGGAATAACTTCTTCAACAAGTTTTGGGACGTCATTAGAGATAGTATCTATGGGAGGTGTTTCTTCAGGTACGATTAAGTTAAAGGAAGGAGAAGCGGTACCTTGAAGCTGATCGGGTAGTTGATGGGTCAGAGGCAAATCCGTCGCTTGCTCGGGGATAAGCTCTAAGTCCTTTAGCTTTTCTTCTAAGTGCGTTATTTCTTGGAGCTCAAGTACTTCTTCATGAAGCAGGAAATTATCCTCAATTGCAAGCTTTTCGAGTTTAGTTAGTGTGCGGTATAACTGTGCTCGGTCTACACTATAGGTAGCCGCTTTGGCCAGGTTGCGTGGATAATCAGGGTGTTCTTCCAATTTACTTTTCAAAGCCAACAGTAAATGCAGATTTTGAAAATAGGGATATTGCATACTCAGGCTTTTCAACTCCTCATAGGGAAGTTGATAAAGTCTGGATAGTTGCTGAACGTATTGCACAAAGCTTTCTGCATTCATCTTTTAAGTGGCGTCAGTTTTAGGACAGATAAAGATAGCTAACTAAAATAGAGAAAAAATCACGAAAGCCCAAATTAATGATCGCCATTAATCAGGGAGTTGATCTAGGAAAGCTAAAAATTTTGCCATCGCCCGTCCCCGATGGCTGATTTCATTTTTTTGCTTTTTATCCATTTCTGCAAAAGAAATTTTATGATTTTCAGGAAGAAATATGGGGTCATACCCAAACCCGTCTTTTCCTGTTTTCTTAGTTGCAATAGTTCCATTAACAATACCTGTAAAAGTATGCGTTTGACCATTTAATGTAAAAGCAATAACGGTCTTAAAACGAGCACTTCGATCGGATTTATCCGCTAAGTTTTTTAGTAATAAATCCATGTTATCGGTCGCGTCGCGTTGTGGACCAGCATAACGAGCCGAATATACGCCTGGATCGCCATCAAGGGCAGTGACCTCTAGACCTGTATCTTCTGCAAAACAATCAACGCCGTAATTGTCTCGGACATAGTGTGCTTTTTGTATAGCATTGCCTTCAATTGTCGGACTGGTTTCTGGTACTTCTTCGGTACAACCAATTTCTTGTAGACTTTTGATTGCAAAACCTTCGGGCAACATTTCTTTGACTTCTCTAGTTTTGTTGGGATTACTGGTGGCAAATACAATGGATAACATATCGGGTTTGTTTTTAATAATAAATCTAGTAATGGACCGGTCTTTTAGTCGATTTTTAATTGTTGAATGGCGCGCCAAAGTAGACCAGACATTTTCTTGCCGCCATTTTGCCTTTCTTCATAAATAGCCGTAAGGTCATCTACCCGTAAATATTGGATGTTCTGGTGCTCAATTAGGGTATAAGGGGGAAGTGCAAAACGGATGCCAAATACCTCAGGCAACAATCCGAAAATGACAACAGATTGTACTTTGTTTTTTTGTAAAAAGTGGGGCCAATTCAAATCTGGCTGTTCCTGATGGTTGATGTAATAAGTATCTTGATTAAGATCAACTTGTATAGCTTGAAAAACTTTGGCTAGAAATGTCAATAGCTCTTCTTGTTCGGTTTCTTC
>CAXIDD010000057.1:0-14269 GCA_964021975.1 uncultured Saprospirales bacterium
TGAAGCGCTTATTTCAGGATCAATATACTTTACAGAATTACTTGATCCACAAGCACTTATAAAAAGAGAAATACAGAGCCATAAACCCCACTTTTTCCATACTAAATCCGGTGATATTTTTTTTTCGGCCATTCTTAAAAATTAACGCTGTATCCTGCAATGAATGTAAAATAGAATAAGGGTATAAGTGTTTTTGCAAAATTATATTTTGCTTGTTCATTATATTTTTAAAGGCAGTGGAATTTTATTTTGTTTAGCTGTACCTTTGTGGCGTTGCTAAACTTAAAAGTAAGCAATATTTGTAATAGTTAGTAATTCACAATCTAAAATATAGATTTTGATCGCAGGGATAAGCTGGAAATCCTAATATTTTCAGCTATAAAAGTGCTGCTTTTGGGAATTTAAGATTAAAGATTTGTTAATTCTTTTTTTAGGTGCAACAGGTAACCTTTTTGATGGTCTTTAAATTAAAGAGTATCCTATTCGTCACCAAATAAAAACTATTACAACCCATGTTACATTACTATTTAAAAACAAGAGAAAACATGCAACGAATCCTAAGTTGTAAGCAAAATTTAACCTGGATACTCCTGCTCAGCGGAATCCTTAGTACATTTGGCTTAGATGCACAGGATGCTAATAAGCAATCATTATTCAATAGCCTAACTGAACTTGAAAAGTTAGAGTTGGTTATTACCACTGACTTAGATCATATTGTTGGTGATCGGTCTTCTGATGAATATATCGATGGCAATTTTGAGGTCTACGATGGGAAAAAGCTGATTTCTGCCTGGGATGTGAAATTAAAGCACCGAGGCCGTTTTAGACGTAAATTATGTGATTTTCCACCTTTAAAATTAAACTTCGATAAAGATCAATTGAAAGATCGCGGTTTAGCTAAATTTGATAAATTCAAATTGGTGACCCACTGTATCGACGATAAGTTTGCTGCACAAGAGAATGTAGTAAGAGAATACTTAGCCTACGAAATGTACAATCTATTGTCTCCAAATAGCTATCGAGCTGTTTTGGCAAAAATCACTTACGTGGACCAAAATAATCCTCGTAATAAGGTGGTACGTTATGGCGTTTTGGTAGAACCGACCAGTGAATTGGAAGATAGAATCGGTGCAGAAGAGGTGGAAGATTTAGTAAATCCTCCAGCTGAAATTCTAAACTCGGTTGTTGAGAATAGAGTTTCTTTGTATCAGTATATGATTGGTAATGAGGATTGGAGTATCACCATGATGCGTAACTTAAAATTATTTCAATCTAAAACTACTGGTAAGTACATTTTGGTGCCTTATGATTTCGATTTTTCAGGTTTAGTCAATACTTCTTATGCCATTCCTAGTGTAGATAATGGTTTGGTTAGCGTGGAACAACGCATTTATCTAGGCAAACCTGTATTGGAATCTGTTTTGGCTGCCAATAAAAAGCATTACCAAGATCAAAAAGAGGCCATTTGGGATTTAATTAAATCCACTAAGAAAATTAGTGGGGAAGGTAAAATATACATTAGAGCCTACTTGCAATCTTTTTATGATGAATTGGATACTTTAGCAATTCCGACGATAGCAGATGATAAAGATGCGGATACTATTGGTTTTAATCGAAAATAGGTTTTTCGCTTAGCTAAGCGAAAAAACCAAAACATAAAGGTCTTCCCATTTTCAGCATAGAAAGAGGGAAGGCCTTTTTTATTTATTGGATTGGTACTTCCCTTTCCACCATTGTAGTATTCTAGCTCCAATCTTAGTTTCAGCCGAGTTGTTTTGGGGTTTGTAAAAACTGGTTCCTACCAATTCTTCCGGTAAAAACTCTTGATCGACAAAGTTGCCCGGATAATCATGAGCATAACGATAGCCGCCTCCATAATTGAGCTCTTTCATTAACTTGGTCGGTGCGTTACGGATCGGAAGTGGAACCGATAGATTCCCTGTCTTTCGTACCGTTTGCTGCGCTTCATTAATGGCTAGATATGAGGCATTACTTTTGGGCGAAGTAGCTAAATATATGGTTGCTTGTGATAAAATGATACGAGCTTCTGGGTACCCGATGGCTTGTACCGCCTGGAAGGCCGTGGTGGCCATTAACAGAGCGTTGGGATTAGCCATCCCAATATCTTCGGAAGCTGAAATTAGCAGACGCCGAGCGATAAACTTAACATCCTCACCACCCTCGATCATCCTGGCCAGCCAATAAACAGCTGCATTCGGATCGGATCCTCGGATCGATTTAATCAGAGCAGAGGCAATGTCGTAATGCTGATCTCCACTTTTATCATAACGACCAATATTCTGTTGTACTTTTTCGGTAACCAATTGATTATCTACGATCAATTCTTCTCCTTCTTGAGCGTGACTGGCTACTAGTTCAAGAATGTTATAAAGCTTGCGAGCATCTCCACCAGAGAAAGCCAGTATAGCATCGAATTCCTTAAAAGTGATGGTCTTCTTTTTTAAGTATTCATCTTCACTTAGTGCTTTATTGAGCAACAAAATGAGGTCCTCTTTTTCTAAAGGCTGTAAAATATATACTTGAGATCTAGATAAGAGCGCCTGATTAACTTCAAAAGATGGATTTTCGGTAGTCGCACCAATTAAGGTAATGGTTCCTTTTTCTACGGCACCAAGTAGTGCATCTTGCTGTGATTTACTAAAGCGATGAATTTCATCTATAAAAAGAATCGGGCCGCCCTGGTTGAAAAATCGTTGTTGTTCTGCTTTTTGTATGGTCTCCCGGATTTGTTTCACGCCCGCATTAATAGCACTTAGCTTATAGAATGGCCTTTTTACTACTTCTGCAACAATTAGTGATAAGGTAGTTTTTCCTACACCAGGTGGTCCCCATAAAATGAAGGAAGGAATATGACCTTGTTCAATGGCCTTACGTAGTACCCCATCTGTACCTAGTAAGTGCTTTTGTCCGATGTAGTCCTCTAGTGTTTTTGGTCGTAATCTTTCTGCCAGCGGCTGCATAAATGTATATTTTTATTTTTACGTTATCTTAATGAAAAATACCGTATTCTTTTCAATGCTTACCGAAACCTTTTGAAATATAGTTCGTATAATTACGGTATACCTTGTAAATAAAGGCGGATTATCCGTTCTATTGAGCTATTAAGAGATCTTCTCATATCGACTTTTTGAAACCTTCTGCTACCAGTTGTTCGTACTTCTGTGAGCGGAAATTTCCTGCCCCCCCCTTCATTACAAACATATATAGAGAAAATCAAACTATGTCGATACTTTTACCCACAGTAGCTACTTCACAGGGCAGTGCTTTTGTAAGCATACGTGAATTTATCAAACCTTTTCAAAAGGACCGTTCAAGTTACACTTTTTTAGCAGAGCAAGGCGGTGTCTTTACTTCTGACAATGGTATTTGTTATACGATTCCACCCAGCGCTTTCACCACTCGGTGGGGAAGAGCACTTAAAGATGAAATTACCCTACAAATCCTGGAAGTACGTAGCAAACGTAACTTATTTTTCTTAGGAAAATCTAGTTTGTCAAATAACCAACTTTTAGATGTAGACTTGGCCATCAATTTGCATATTCCAGAGCAAATAGGGAAAGGTATTTTCCAACAATTACCAATCCGTTGTGAGGTACAAGTCCCTAAACAACAACGAGTTGCTTCCTTACAATTATTCGAAGAAAATATTTCTAAAACCAAATCTATTTTTTCTGAAGAAGAAGTAGATTGGAGTCCCAGTCCATACAGTGTCCTCATTGAAAAGTCATTTAATGAGAAAACCCTAAACTTTAGCATCCGCCAAATGGGGACCGTATTACTTGCCAAACACCGAAACCAAAATCGGAAGCTAAAAAACTTAGCTATGTTTAGTGTAGAAGTGAGTCCTGCAATGTCTGAAATGGAGGACTTACAAGCCTTTCTAGTTTTTCACGAAAGTAATTCAATTGTAGCTCTAAGAGCGCACCGAAACCGCTTTTCTGCTTTTCATTTACCACAAGGTGCAAAAGCTACTTTATTAGTAGTGGGCTTAAAAGATGGCCAATTCTTTTTGTTTAAATCCTTTATTGAAAAAATAAATAGTGAACTCAAAAAGGCCCCGCTAAAAGAAATTTCCGAAAAGGACCTAAGAATAACCCTAGAAAATATGATTTTCTAGGGTTATTATAGTTGTATTCCGCTTTTAATGGTTTAGACCAACCATTAGCCTAATAGCCCTTTGCACTGTCATCTGGGTTTCTGGGATCTCCAGCACCATGCAATTGACCATTTTCAAGGCGCTGTACAGCTTTAATAACAGCCATCCGATTTATTTCGCGTAATTCATGGCCCAATTCTTTTAAGGCTGCTTTCGTAGCTTCATCAAACCCTTCTCTTTCGATTGTGAGCATATCCGGTAACCATTGGTGGTGAAAACGAGCTGCAGCTACTGCTTCATCTAAAGGCATGTTAAACTCAATCACGTTGATGATGACTTGAAAAACGGCAGTAATAATAGTCGAGCCCCCCGGTGCACCTAATACGAGAAATAATTCTCCATCTTTTTCTACAATGGTTGGTGTCATCGAACTGAGCATCCTTTTTGCTGGTTGAATAGCATTGGCTTCTGCTCCGATTAAGCCAAATTGATTGGGTTCGCCTGGTTTGGAGCTAAAGTCATCCATTTCATTATTCAAAAAAAAGCCGCCACCATGTACCAATACCTTAGAGCCAAAATTAGAGTTGAGGGTAGTGGTTACAGAAACAGCGTTTCCATCAGCATCTACTACTGAAGTATGGGTTGTCTCAAAACTTTCTTTTTGTAATTTAAATTTCCCTGCTTTGGTAGAGTCACTTAAAGAAGCAGCAGTTGGAGAAAAATCAGCCATCCGCTGTTGAAGATATACGGAGTCGATTAAGGAATCGATGGGTACTGGATAAAAATCCATATCACCTAGGTATTCAGCACGGTCAGCATATACACGTCTTTCTGCTTCGGCCATCAAATGAATAGCTTCTGGCGAATGAAAACCGTATTCTGCTAATGGATATTGCTCCATCATTTCCATAAGTTGCAATAAAGCTACTCCGCCAGAAGAAGAGGGAGGCATGGAAATGATTCTATAGTCTTTATATAATCGAGTGAGTGGTTCTCGCCACTGGGCTTGATAGTCTGCTAAGTCCTGTTTAGTAATAATGCCATTTCCGAGTTGCATTTCAGCTATTAAATAATCTGCCGTTTTACCTGCGTAGAAACCTTCTCGACCTCGCTTCCGAATCCGCTTTAAGGTTTTCGCTAGATTTTTTTGTATGAGTTCATGACCAGGTACCCAATCTTCTATACGAATGAAAGGGCTATCATCCGTATTATATTCAATAAACGCTTCTTTAAATCCATTTAAGCGGTTCGCTTCCGTTTCAGTAACCTTAAAGCCTTTGCGTGCTAATCGAATGGCGGGTTGAATAATGGTTTTAAAATCTAAGACACCATATTTTTCGTGAGCCTGAATCAGACCATCTACCGAGCCTGGTACACCTGAGGCCAAGTGGCCTTTTGTGCTTAGACCTTCAATAACATTTTTTTCAGAATCTAAATACATATCCCTTGCTGCTGCTGCGGGGGCTTTTTCCCGATAGTCGATGGCATCAATGCTTCCATCTGCTTGACGCAAAATCATAAAGCCTCCACCTCCAATATTACCTGCTCTAGGATAAACTACTGCTAGTGCAAATTGCACTGCTACTGTTGCATCGATGGCATTTCCTCCCTGCTTAAGGATCTCTATACCTATTTCAGATGCTAAAGGATGAGGGGAAACCACCATCGCATGATCACTAATCGTACTTTTCTGTATGTTGTATGTTGGGGCTTGAATGCTTACTTCTTGGCAAGTAATTGTACCCGATATTAATAAAGTTAGTAAAAAAAGTAAGTGTTTTTTCATTTTGGTATGATGCTTGTTATCAAATATATAATGGCTCTTACTAGGGCATTTTAAAAGAATAATCAATTGTAGAATTGTATCAGAGGGCAACCATGGAAGGAAAGTAGTGGAAGATTACCACTGTTGATTTCGCGCGCAGTGTTGCCCTTATTTTTCTGATTTTGGGCTTGGTTTTTGTCTCTAAAACGACCTAAACTTCCGCTGGTGTCTCCTTAATTTTTGCTGGGCGTATCTTGATTACCTTATCGAGCTGGTAATTCAGCAGGCGATTGTGATAAAAATATAACAAATGGAAACTGTCGCTGATTATCTGCTTTTGTTTGTTGTAGCGCATTGGCTTATTGACATGGAAAGCGCCCAGGTGTTGTATTCCATCTTTTATGATTTGATCGGTATCTCCTTTTAGAAGAATCGTGGACAGTTTTATTGCTCCGTCACGTTCCATCTGCCGAAGATGTACCAACAATTGATCTACGACCAATTTTAAATTCTCATATTCAAAGTGATAATCTTCGGTGGGTAAACGGAGTACGCCGTATAGATCTAGTTTTTGATTCTCCTTTTTTAGCATATTAAATGCAGCAAAAGCGACTAAATGACTACTCAGGACTATGTTGTCTTTATGGTAACGATCTACGATTGATTTCCCCAACTCTATGGTATATTCAGATTCTCGTTGCTTGTCTTTAGTGATCTGTCCATGGAGCATGAAGTAATCTTTAATGTCAATTTTTTTGCCAAATTGATCAAAACTATCTCCATTACTGTCCACTTTGTTCCCCAATACATCCATTGGCTGCCCTACGGATAAGGTGATATTGGTGCCTTCTGCTAGTATCTTCCAAATAAACTGGAGAATTTTAAAGGGTTTTGCACTGGTATCTTGCCCATCAATAAAACGTTCTTTTCCACTCTTTTTTAAATATTGATTAACCAAAGGAGCGGCTTCTAGCACGAAAGGATAACTTAAAATTAGCGGTATAATAAATACTTTTCTTTCTTCGCCTTTCATTAAAAGGTTTCTTTGGGCTTCGATGGTGGTATTAAGCAAACCGAGTTTAAGTTTATTTTCCAGTGATCCAGATCTTGAACGGGTTCCTCCGGGGAAGAATATACTATTGACAGCTCTCTCGATCAATAGCCTGGAGTTGATTTTTAGGGCCCGAAGATAGATGGGATTCTTTTTACGACGATCAACTCGATAGGCACCAACTCGATTCATAAAATACGCTGCGGATCCCGCATTGTATAAATTAAGCCCCGCTCCATATGCAAAAGAGGGGATGCCAACCACTGCATCTAAAGCATAACCAATCATTATTGAGTCTAAGTTGGAATGATGTGTTGGCACGACAACTACCGTCCCTTTTTGAAAAAGCTCCCGTAGTTTATCGACTTCACCGTGCACATTGATTTTTTCATACAATCGTCTACGGGAACCGCCGAACCTAAAGAAGCCTCTTTGTTTGGCCTGAAATAAGCGGTTAAAGAAAAAAGTGAGAAAGCGCCTAGCAAATAAAAAGGTAGAGATCTTGAAGGTGCCAACAATTTCTTCTGCGTACCTATGAATAATTTGTTTTAATATTTCTTCATTATTCTTGGCGGCAATCTCCTCAGGTTGATCTAAAGTGTATTTGATTAATTTGCGACGGATTTTATTCCAAATTTGCTTCTCTTTTGGCGGATCTACTTTCCAGGGTTCTTCTTTAATCCGAATACGTTCCAGGTAGACCGTTTCCGTAATGATGTCACTGAGTTGCTCCGTAGTGTTTCCCATCAAATCCTCTAAGGTGTTATCCTCTAAATCCTGGACAAATTGCCTCCGATCCTCACTCAGTTGATAAACAGGCCATTGCTCTAGGTTGGGCATCACGTGTGGATGAACGGTCTTGACACTGTATTTACTCATACTAATTAATTTTTGAGTTAATGAATGCTTGATTTTGAATTCAATCCTTCATCAATTCAATATTTCACAAATTGGCGATTACTCGTAAGGTAAATATTCTTTTTTAGTCGCTTCGATGAATTCTAGAATTTCTTGTCGACCTTTTCCAGAAACACCTGAGCTGATAAACTCCTGAGGAAGCGCTTCCCAGTTTTTGAGCATTGCTTCCTGGAAAAGCTTGATATTCGGTTCTATTTCCGCTGGTTTGAGCCGATCCACTTTGGTATACACTAAAACAAAAGGCAAATGCATCTCTCCTAACCAATTGATAAACTCAAGGTCAATTTTTTGAGGGGGTACATTGGCATCAATCAAAACGAAAGTAACCATCAGGTTCATTCGTTTATTAAGGTAATCCTGGATCATTTTCTCCCACTTTTTGCGGGTTGTCTTTGAAATTTTGGCATACCCATAACCCGGTAAATCAACTAAATGCCATTGCTGATTGACCAAGTAGTAGTTAATCATTTGGGTTTTTCCAGGCTTCTTTGAGGTATGTGCAATTGCTTTACGGCCTGTGAGCATATTAATTAAAGAGGATTTCCCAACATTAGACCGGCCAATAAAGGCAAACTCGGGCCTGGTGTCCGCCGGACAGGTATTGACATTTGGGAAACTTCCACGGTATTCTACTTTATTTAATTCCATAATTCTACTGTGTTGGTTGAAGCTTTTTTAAAACTTCAACAATAAATGAAGCGTTTTTAAACAACTTCTGAGGTAAAGATGGTGGTTTTAGTGCAAAAAACGCATCTTTAGTATAAGGATAAATTACAATTCCTGAATTATATGGGTCTTCTGTACAAAAGGTTTTTTATTTCATATTTGTTTAAAAGCCTCTTCGTTTAGATTCATTTTTAGAACTTAATTAAAAAACCTTATTGAATTTAGATAACAAGTTTAAACCAAAAAAACGATGAAAAAATACAGTTTATTAGTTGCGCTTTTGCTAGGCTTAATGCTTCAATTAAATGCCCAAATCCGATTTGGACTAAAAGCAGGACTCGGCTCTACTGATCTGGATGTTAGTAATGTAATGGTTGATGAACCAGGTTTGCAGGATCGGTTAAATTTAGCTTTGAAAGATGCGAATTATAGCTTCCGGTTTGGTGCTCAACTTCGAATTCCATTTGGGAATGCTTTTATCTTACAACCTGAGGTTGTTTTCAATTCGAATACGGTTGAGTTCGGTGTAGATGACCTTAATCAGGGCGGACTTGGACAACAAGTATTCGAGGAAAGTTATCAATATATAGATGTCCCAATTCTAGCAGGTTGGGAGTTAGGGCCACTTAGAATCCAGGCGGGACCAACGGCTCATTTCTTTCTTAATGCTACTTCAGATCTATTTGATTTTGATGACTATGATCAGAATTTTAACGATATGACCTTTGGGTATTTGTTTGGGGCAGGCCTAGACCTCTGGAATCTGACTTTAGATATCCGCAGAGAAGGTAATTTTACCAAGTTTGGAAGTCATATTCGATTTGGAGAATCAAGGTTTGAATTTGATGATAGTCCTGCCCGGTGGTTGTTTTCTTTAGGTTATATGTTTGGAGATCGACGCTAGTGGAGTTTAAAAGGGGGTAGATTATTTGATGGGTTCTTATAGACATGGTATTAAGAACCGATGATTTACCCTATCTTTGGAGCTTCTAAATAATATTAAAAAAACAAATCGGATAAATGAAAAAATCATTTCTGTTTAGTTTGCTGCTCGTACTTATAGCTTCTTGTGTACTAACGAGTTGCCGTTGGAAAACCACCAAAAGTGCCTTGAAAAATGGTGAAGTACTAAAGTCTTCTATTGAATCCTTTGAGAAAAATCGTTCTAAGCTAGCGGACCGTATTGTCGAAAGTTTAGAAGAGGCAGAATCCTCTTTAACTTCTGAGAGCCCCGATTTACCGAAGGTGTCTAAAGACTTCGAAAAAGAATGGACGATTATTCAAAATCGTTATGGCAAGCTGAAAAAAGACTTTGAAGATGTAGGGGAGAGCTCTACGGCTTATTTTGATAAATTGAACGAATTGAGTAGTAATATTTCCCGAGAAGAATTACGCAAGGAAGAATTAGCCAAAAATGACGAATTGCGTAAACGTTGGGAGAAAACCTTCAAAGAAGCAGCCAGTAATGTAGAAAAAGTGACCACGGTGCTCGAAGAAGGTAATGATTTTCACATGGTATTGGTCGCGTCCAGTATTCGACAAAAGTTGGAGCAAAACGTAGTGGAATTAAGAAGAATTGCCGATCAAGCCAAGTCGTTGTTATCAGATTTAGCAAGTTTTACAGAAGCAGGCCGAGAACTAGTAGAAGGCTAAGTAGAACCGTAATCTTTTACGGTTCCCAGATCAAAATTGATGAAACCGTAAAATCTTACGGTTTCTACTAACCGTTTCCTATCAAAAATCTACCGAAATATTAATGATTCCCTAAAGTTTGGGTATATAAAAAGATTTAAGGCGATAATTGCGTTCAGTGTAAAACTTGAACTATGAAATCTATCCCCTTATTGGTCTTTTTAGCTACTTGCCTCTTTTCACAGGGTCTATTGGCGCAACCTCAATCCAAGTCTGTATTAGGCGTAACAGATGCAGATATGATCGAGCGGCTTATGCCAATTGTACCAGGTGTAAATGTCTATGAAAATGGAAACCTGGAGGCCCAAAGTGTGAAGTCTTATATGATGCCTGTCCGCAAGCTGGAAAGCAATGGCTCAGAAGAAAGTTATCTTTTGGCGAGCTGTTTAGAATATTACGTCAACCTTAACAAAAATTATAAAGTCAACCTGAGTCCAGATTATCTTGCCCTTAATTTGAGAAGCCAGGGTAAGCAGGTAGATTTTAAAACTGCTTTTCAGCAAATGTCTGAAACAGGTACGGTTAGTGCGGCAATTATGCCTTATGGCTCCACCAAGATTACCGCAGCTGTGTATGCTACCCAAAAATTTCGGATCCAAAACTATTTGATCTTATTCCGAGAAATGTCTAGCTCGAGGCAGAAAATTTTCGAATTGAAAAAGGCTCTTATTCGGGGTAATCCGGTTTTAGTTGAAATATTAGCGGACGCTAGTCTACCCAAAGCTGTGGGACAAAGACAGTTTAATTTAAGTAATAAAGGCAAAGAAAAATATGCGCTGATTGTAGTAGGTTTTGATCAAGAAAAAGAAGCCTTTGAGGTAATGAGCCCTTGGGGAAGTTCTTGGGGCCAAGGCGGTTATCTTTGGATTGATTTTGATGATCTGAGCCGGCAAACCCAAACCGCCTTTGTAATGGTACCTGATGTTCGATTTTAATTGATACAAAAATAGGGGAAATGAAAATTGGCTTATTGTCAGACACGCATGGTTATTTAGACCCTAAGGTTTTCGATTACTTCGCAGATTGTGATGAAGTCTGGCACGCCGGAGACCTCGGCACCTTGGAATTATTAGAAGAACTAGAAGCTTTCAAAAGCACGAGAGCCGTATATGGAAACATTGACGGTGCCGAAATTCGTGCCGCCGCTCCTGAAAACCTAGCATGGGACTGTGAAGGCTTAAAGGTTTTTATGACGCACATTGGAGGCTATCCAGGTCGGTATAACGCAAGAGTCAGAGCCCTTTTAGATCAGGAAAAACCTGGCTTATATATTTGTGGCCATTCGCATATATTGAAAGTCATGCCAGATAAAAAACGTCAATTACTACACATCAATCCCGGAGCAGCAGGGAAGCATGGATTCCACAAAGTGAAAACACTAATTCGTTTTTCAGTGGAAGAAGGAAGAATTATGAATTTAGAGGTGATTGAGTTGGGTAAGCGAGGGCAGATTTAGACGCCATAATTAGGTGAAACTGGATGATTGTTGTAGTTTAAAAAATGAAATTAATTCATCTCCTCCGTCTTTAAAATCTGCTTATCCAATATCTCTTGCAATCGATTATCAGAATTGTATTCATCTCCCAATAAATGTTGTAAAGTGATTTGCTCCAAGACTCGATCTAAGGCCGATTGCATAATACGCCATAGGGAACGAGTCGAACAGTCTACGGAGTTCGTACACATCCTTTGTTGACCCGTATGACTATTACAAAAAGTAGCGTCAAATAAAGGTCCATCCATAGCTCTCAATAATTCTTGAATGTGGATCTCCTCAGGAGCTTTGGCCAGAACGTAGCCCCCTTTAGGTCCACGTGTACTTTGGATGAAACCTTCCATCCGCAAAATACGCGTGATTTTGGCTGCATAGGAAACGGACAAGCCCTCAGCTTCACTAAGCTGATTGATGCTCAAACCTTCTTCCTCATTCTGAATTTTGGCAATCCTGATGAGGAGTCTCAATCCATATTCTTCTTTGGCAGAAATTTTCATAAGTGTTGATTAAGGATAGAAACAAAATAATTGAGGTCAATATTAAAATAAAAAGACTCATTGGAAGCCATTTTTATCTTATTTAGACAGGCAAATTAATTTTCGTTTCTAGAACATGTCTAAGGAAAAACGGGCTTCTTCACTCATCATTTCTTTGTTCCAAGGCGGATCAAAAACTACTTGTAAATCTACATCACTCACTTCTGGAACCATGATGATTTTTTCTTGGACTTCCATAGGCAAAGAATCTGCAACCGGACACATTGGCGTAGTTAAGGTCATCCGTACCTTTACCATTCCGTTGGCTTGCACGTCAACATCATAAATCAACCCTAACTCGTAAATGTCTACGGG
Source organism: uncultured Saprospirales bacterium (assembly GCA_964021975.1). Classification (GTDB taxonomy): domain Bacteria; phylum Bacteroidota; class Bacteroidia; order Chitinophagales; family Saprospiraceae; genus DATFKA01. The sequence goes on from CAXIDD010000057.1 coordinate 12,556, forward strand.
TATTTCAGGATCATAGACGGTCTTGATTTGCTCAATAACTTGGTCTTTAACTGCTGCAGTGTCCATGTTTGTTTGACTATTTATTGCTGTTGTTGCTTTAGCTGTCATTGTTTTAGCTTTTGGCCGCGTATGCGAGCCCGTATAATTTCATTTGCTTCACCATACTTCGCAAACCATTAGATCTGGTAGGAGAGAGGTGGTCTTGTAATCCGATCCGATCAATAAAATATAACTCTGTATGCGCAATGTCCTGAGGTGCCTGATTGGACAGCGCTCGAATGAGCAGTGCAATTAGGCCTTTCGTGATAACTGCATCACTATCTGCCGTAAATTCGACCTGTCCATCTTTTCTTTCTGCTTCTAACCAAACTTGGGATTGGCAACCTCTAATCAGATGTTTTTCATCTTTCAATTCAGGATTGATCAAGGGTAGTTTTTTACCAAGATCAATAATGTACTCGTACTTTTCCATCCAGTCTTCACCGAAAAAAGAAAATTCTTCGATGATCTCGTCCTGAATTTCGTTTATCGTTTTATTTACCATCTTTTATTTACTAGCGCAGCATTTGAGCTGCTTTTTCTACGGCTTCTACTAAGCGATCTATATCTGCTTTATTGTTATAAAAAGCAAAAGAAGCACGTACTGTACCAGGAATTTCAAAACGATCCATCAAAGGTTGGGTACAATGATGTCCAGTACGGACGGCCACACCCATTTTGTCTAGAATCGTTCCTACATCGTAGGGATGCGTCCCATCAATTAAAAAAGAGATGACACTCGCTTTCTTTTCTGCTTGGCCGATAAAACGAATGCCTTCAATTTTCTCGAGGCGCTCCATGGCATAATCCAATAGCTCCTGCTCCCAGGCACCAATTAAATCGTGTCCAATATTTTCAATGTATTCAATAGCTGCGCCCAAGGCTACTGCACCAGAAATATCTGGTGTGCCTGCTTCAAATTTGTGTGGTAAATGATTGTAAGTCGTCTTTTCAAAGGTAACTCGATCGATCATTTCACCACCACCTTGGTAAGGAGGCATCGCATTGAGTAAATCTTCTTTCCCATAAAGGATACCAATCCCGGTTGGTCCAAAGATTTTGTGCGCAGAGAAGACATAGAAGTCTGCATCTAGCGCTTGCACATCAATTTTCATGTGCGGAATCGCTTGTGCACCATCAATCAATACCGGAACATTCAAAGCGTGTGCTTTATCGATAATCTCTTTTACCGGATTGATCGTCCCAAGAGAATTCGATACATGAACTACCGCTACCATTTTGGTCCTTTCGGAAAGTAATTGATCAAATTCTTCCATGATCAGTTCTCCAAGGTCGTTGACCGGAATAACTTTCAGAATGGCACCCGTTTGTTCTGCAACCATCTGCCAAGGCACAATATTTGAATGGTGCTCCATAGCAGAGATAAGGATCTCATCACCTTCTTGGAAGAATTTTCTTCCATAGGAACTAGCTACTAGATTAATGCCTTCGGTGGTTCCTCTTACCAGGATTACCTCATGCTCATGCTCCGCGTTAATAAAACGTTGAGCCGCTTTACGTCCTGCCTCATAAGCATCCGTTGCTTCCTGGCTTAATTTATAGACACCGCGGTGCACATTGGCATTTTGGTGCTGGTAATAATGCGCTAAAGCATCAATGACCTGCTGAGGCTTTTGACTAGAGGCTGCACTGTCCAAGAAGACAATGGGCTTAC
>CAXIDD010000058.1:0-14138 GCA_964021975.1 uncultured Saprospirales bacterium
AAAACAAACCAAAAAACAATACGCCATGAAAAAAGTCATCTTTTCACTACTTGTCCTAGGACTCTTTGCAAGTTGTAATCCTACCACCGAAGTAAATAATGAAGCTGCTGATTCTACCGAAACAGAAGCAAGCACCGACAATGAATCATCAGCCGATGAAGACCGCTTCATGGCTATTGATTCTGACGAAGCCCTAATTGCTACGGCGCTAATGGCCGCTCCAAAAGAAAGTCGCGAAAACTGTACGGTTATTGGCTATAACATGGCCGGTGAATTTGTCACGCTCAAGGAAGGAACCAATGAGTTTATTTGTCTAGCGGATGACCCTAAGAAAAAGGGATTCAATGCAGCTTGTTATCATAAAGACCTGGAGCCTTTCATGGCAAGAGGAAGGGCCCTGAAAATGGAAGGGAAGGACCGCAACGAGATATTTGAAATCCGGGAAAAAGAAGCCAAAGCTGGCACTCTGGACATGGGAAAACCTGGCTCAACCCTCCATATTTATTACGGTCCCGAAGCTAGTTATGATCCTGCTACTGGCGAAGTAGACGAAGCCATCTATCGTTATGTTGTATATATGCCTTTTGCCACTGCCGCTTCTACCGGTCTACCGGAGGCTCCAATCGCACCTAACCACCCGTGGATTATGGATCCAGGTACACACCGAGCCCACATTATGATTTCGCCTTTGGAGGAAGAATAATCGGAGAGTTTTGAACCTACATTAGGTCTTAGTTTTTAGGTATCCGACAAAAAGGCTAGGACCCATTGTTTAAAAACTGAATCGTGGACTTTCAATTGTAAGCTTAGTATTCCGGCATCTACCACGGCATTCCCCATACGTTGGCGCCGAGCTTCCATTAATTGTTGGTCATAAGCTTTGGAAAATTCCGGATGGGCCTGGATGCCGAGCATTGTTTCACCTACTTGGATCATACCATATGGGCATAAAGAGCTAGAAGCGAGTACTTCACTATCCGGAGGGAGCACTACGATTTGGTCTTGACACATCATTAAAAGATGGATGGGGTTCTGATAAGGCTTCATCCATCTTTTTTTGATTTTTAGGTCAAATGTATGTACGCCCACACACCAACCTTGCTCCGCTTTTTTAACTGTTCCGCCCAAAGCAGCTCCCATAAGCTGGTGCCCAAAGCACACCCCTACAAAATACCGCTTCTGGTCGTGTAACTTTCGAATGAAAGCCTCCAAAGGTGGAATCCACGGAAGGTCATCATAAGCAGCATGACGAGAGCCCGTAGCAAAATAAATGTCACATTCCTCCAAATCCTCAGGGTATTGATCCTTCTGTACTTCATAAAAACGCCAGTTAAATTCTGGAAAAAGTTGGGTAAACATATCAGAGTAAGCCCCATATTTTGCTTGCCATTCTGGCAATACATAATCACAAATGAGTAAACCAGCCGTCATTAAGAGCGCGTTTTGAGATGAAAAGATTTGGGTCTTGTTAGCGCCTGGTAACCTAGAGGCGAAAGCGTGACACCTTTGCCACTATTTTTAACCCCCGTCCAGGCCAGTGCAGGATCTAAATAGTCACAACGATTCATGAAAAAAGTCCCCGTTTCTATTTGATCACCAATCTGTAAGGCGCGTTCTTGGTCTTCGGTCCAGACCGAAGCGGTCAATCCATAATCACTGTCATTCATCAATTGGATGGCTTCTTGATCAGATTTCACCGGCATAATTCCAACGACTGGGGCAAAAGTCTCGGTCCGCATCACGTCCATGGAGTGGTCAACACCAATCAAAACTTGTGGGGCCATATATGGAGTATTCATTTGGTGCATCGGAAACAAAGCCGGATCAATCAAGGCTTGTGCTCCCGCACGAACCGCTTGTTGAATCTGCAATTGTGCAAAAGCTGCGGCCGAAGTCCGGACCATCGGCCCAAGTGTAGTATTGGAATCCAAAGGGTCACCCAATTGATAGTTTTTTGTTTGTACGACAAAGGATTCTACAAATGACTTATACAAAGTCTCGTGTACATAAATCCGCTCGATCCCACAGCAAGATTGCCCCGAGTTAAAAAAAGCACCGTCAACTAAGTTTTCTACACTATAATCTAAGTCTGCATCTGCACAAACATAAGCAGGATCTTTACCCCCTAACTCTAGTCCAATATTCACGAATCGACTACCCAAGGCTCCCTGTACTGCCGCACCACCCGCTACAGAACCAGTGAAAGCTACATAATTAATACGCGGATCTTTGACGACTTCTGCAACTTGTGAATGACTAAGATGCAAATATTGAAAAACACCGTCCGGCAGACCTGCATAGGCAAAAGCTGCTGCATAGCGCTCTGCGCAAAGTGGCGTTTGTTCGGCATGTTTCAGTATAACGGTATTCCCAGCCATAATCGCGGGGATGATTGCATTGACAGAGGTCAAGTAAGGATAATTCCATGGAGCTAATACCAGCACCGTACCTAAGGCTTCTCGACGGATAAATCGGTTAAATCCAGCAATGGGTTTAGCTTTGGTATCAGCTAGTGCTTCCTGGGCTATTTCGATCATGTATTCTGCCCTTTCCTTGAAACCTTTGGTGATTTCAAAAGGTGTATAACGGATTGGTCGGCCCATCTGCCAGGTAATTTCTTCCGCCATAGCTGTAGCATTTTGCAAGAAGTACTCGACAACTTTGCGGCAAACTTGGGCACGTTCGGCTAAGCTTGTTGACGCCCAGGCTGTTTGTGCTTTGGTGGCATTATCTAATGCAGTTTCAATTTGAGCAGCTTCCGCAAAAGACCTTTCTAGGTAGATACTTTGGTCAATTGGAGAAATGGTTTGGAAGGTAGACTTCATCTAGCAGTTTTGTCATGGTTTAGTACAGCTGCAAAGATAGGTACTTACTCCAACTTCTTGCGATAAAACGCTGGATCAAAATTGATTGGTAAAGTCCAGGTATAATCTAATACTTCTCCTCGACGCACATAAGTATTCCAAAACGCTAGTTGTTTTAATAAGCGCAGTGTCTCTGTTTCATAAACTTGTCCACTACTGCGTACTATTTTAGGCAATTGGATATGCCCATTTTGGTCCGTTTTGAACTGGACAAGGACTTTAGCTTGTGCCCCTTCTTGAAGTTCTGGAAGTTCATTCCAGCGTATATTTTGAAATAGGAAATGAAGGAGGCTGTCCGTATTGTCACTTAGTGGTGATTTAAGAACCTTGTTTTGATGTACTTTTATTTTTTTTAGGATACCTTTTTGAAAAGTAAACACACGCTCGTACTGGTAGATAGATGCATACCCCATATGCTCATAGTGCAGCCTTTCCCCGTAAGGGTTAAAAATTAGCCCATCTAACCAATCAGCAAAAATATTTTTTTCAGTTTCCCGCTCAGGGAATAAAAGATGTAGGTCTGCTTGCTCATCCGTTTCTTCATTAAAGGAACAGCCCGCGATCTTCAGCAAAAATAAGCTATCATTTCGCAGCTCCCACCAGGCAATGTACCCACGCCAACTTGCTGTGGTATGGCACCCTTCGAAATTTGGTATTTCTCTGCTATTCCTTTTTTCAAAAAATGGTTCTAATGGATTAGAAAACAGCATTAAGGTATCCCCTTGATAAATTAAATAATCAGGGAACTGAGCTGTAGCAGGTAGCTTGGCAGTACTTAATAAACAGAATAATATGATTAATAGATAGTTTTTCATCCAAGACTTTTATAGAATGGATGCAATTCTTGTTGGCGTTGGTGTTCTAGCTTTAACGCATAATCATCACCGTGCCAAACCGCTCCAACTCCTCGTCCCGACAAATATATCGAACCCGGTATTGCATGACGCCTGGGTTTACGGGTTTGCCTTGATAGCTGCCATCCCAACGTTGGAAAGGATCAGATGTACCAAAAACACGACTTCCCCAGCGATCGAATACCTCAAAAGAGATCATTTCTGGAATAGCAAAAGGATTACTCAGACCGAATTCATCATTGATTCCATCATTATTCGGTGTGAACGTATTGGGTACATAAGCCTCACTGCAATCTAAAGAACTAGGATCTACGACGGTGATTTGAATGGAGTCTGTTGCTATACAAGAAGAAGCACCATCCCGCATCTGGACGGTATAAGTATAATCTCCTTCAAAAACAGGAGATATATTAGGAGTAGCCCCCGAGGGGGTACTAACACCTGTCTCTGGGAACCATGAAAAAGCTACGGCACAATTCGCCGTTAGCTCGATAGGGACTGGATTACCGAGGAAGATGACGGTATCCTGGGTAGCAATTTGCTCAGGGGCTAAATAAAGATCGCGGATTTCATTTTCATTCAAAGCACGATTGTAGACGCGCATTTCGTCGATCACCCCATTAAATGGAATTTCGTTACCCACAAAACAATCACTTGAACCAAGGATCAGATTCCCTTCACTCATTAAATCAATACGGCCTAGGGTACTTCGTTCTGCCGTAGACTCTGACATTGCCTGAGTTCCTGGTTACGACAATATGATGCCAGCACTGTGACAAAGAGAGTTGAGCCAGAATATTGATAATCCGGCCATTATCTTCTTCTAGATAAACATTAATTGCATTAGAGGCAGCTTGATATTTGATGTAAAAGGAATTATTGGGTTCACAATTGAACCGCCTTTTGGAAAGCAGGTACATTTCGCCGTTAGCTACATCAGGCTTGAAATATAAACTCACTGTAAAGTCTTCCGTGTTATTGAACTCATTGTTTACCTGACCATCAAAGCGTACTTCGGAGCTACCACCATTGAACTGGAGTGACTGGTTAATAATTCCACAACCGTAGGTAGGGGTTTCCATTGGAATACCTTCATTGATTGCATTACCTCGGGCATCGAGTAGATTGCCATCAAAAAAATAATGAGCAACCAAACCAGATTCAGTTTGAGCATTTACAGTAAGACAAAACAGGAATAGACCACCAAGAATCAGAATATTTCTCATGCAAAATTATCGCTTTCGTGAGGTTGTTATTTAGTAACAACCAGATCTTGCTTTAATAATAGTTCAATAAGCTAACGTAGACTTAGCCTATAAATTATATCAGAGGCCTCTATCCTAGCCAAAGAGTCCAGACATACCATCCATTCCTGGAGGCATCATATCTTGGATCATCTTTTGAGACTGCGCTGCTTCTTGAGCAGCAGCAGCCGAAATAGCATTATTAATGGCTACTAACATTAGATCTTCGACTTCTTCTGCATCCGCATCTTTCAAAAAATCCGGGTCAATTTTAATATTGGTGATTTCACGAGTCGCATTGGCTTCAATTTTAATGACACCTCCACCAGCTTCTGCACTGACCTTAATATCTTTTAAGGCTTCCTGCATTTGTTTTTGCATTTCTTCTAAATTACCAAACATAGCTTTTATTTTTTAGTGTTGATTATTGCTTTTCAATTAGAACAGATGATTTGAAAAGTAGTTTGATCATTTTGAGGATGCTATACTTTTTAAAACCATAGAAGGCATATAAGGTCCATCTTAAATGAGCTTATTTGGTTTAAGAAAATCAAACATTTGATCAACAAATATTAAACCACATCACCAAATATCTCAATCATAAAAAGCGCGTAAAAAAGGAGCAGAATAGAACCTTCCCAACGTGTAATTTTTTTATTGTTTGAGATAACCCCGAAGAGCAAAGTCATAGCGACCATCATTGGCAGGTAAAATCCAACCACTTTTTCAGGGATGATTAAGTTGCCCAGAAGGCCAGGAATCCCCATAACAACATAGGTGTTGAAGATGTTAGAACCTAACACATTTCCAATGGCAATACTAGCTTTACCTTTTCGGGCAGCATTGAGACTGACGATCACTTCTGGTAGAGAAGTACCAATAGCCACTGCCGAAAGGCCAATAACCTCCGAGCTAATCCCCGCGATTTTAGATAGGCCTTTAATACCAACTATAGTATAGTTGGCCCCCGCCCATACGAGTAATCCACCAATGATCAATAAGGAATAGTGTTTCCAGTTGACTGGTGGTCGATCATCCGATCTACTGGAGTCTGACCCCATAGAATAGGCCAGGAAGACCACAATGCCCACCAAAAAAATGATGCATTCAGGAACACTCAAGTTTCCATCTAACAGAACGAAATACAACAAAAAGGCGGAGCCCCAAAGGTAGGGCATATCAATATGCCAAATATTATACTCTAGATCAATCCGTTTCACCACTAAGGCAGTAATCCCTAGTACGAGCGCAATATTCGTAATATTGGAACCTACCACATTACTGACTACCAATTCTGATTCTCCTTCAAAAACGGCAACTATGGAAGCGGCTAGTTCAGGAAGAGAAGTACCAAATGCGACAATGGTCACTCCTATAATAAAAGGTGAAATACCCAAGGAGAGTCCAATCCGCTCTGCAGAGTCAATGAACCAGTCGGATGCTTTCAAAAGCACAGCCAAACTCACTATGAAAAGGACGGTAAAATAAATTAAATCTAGATTCATTCACTTGATATTTCCCGGATCTACACGTGCGCTGTATCATTAATTAATGGATACAGCTTGCCCAACAAGGCGCAAAAGTAAGCATTTTTTTAGATACTAACTAAACCACACTAAGGACGCGAAAATTGACTACTAGTCACGATATTTTTCTAATTATTCGACCAAAGACATTTTCTGAGGGATTGACAACCTTTTAAAGGTTTCTGAGTCTTAACAATGTAACTTTGTGATCAAATCTATTCAACTATTGCCATTCAATGTTGCTTAGTGTCAATAATGTAACTAATTTTGGAAATCTGTATTTTTTGATTAAAAGTTTAGGCAATGCCATTAGATCAAATCGACGTAGATGCTATTGATCAAACCCCAGAAGATGGGAATGAGATGTCCTTTTTGGATCACTTAGAAGAATTGCGCTGGCACATCTTACGGTCCTTGGCCGCAGTGACGATCACCGGAATTCTCCTGCTCATCTTCAAAGATTGGATGTTTGAGCATATCATATTTGGTCCTACTCACGATGATTTTATTTCTTATCGGATTATTTGCTCCTTATCAGAACAGCTCGGTTTGGGACAGAGCATGTGTTTTGGCCCACCTGTTTTTGAGCAAATTAGTATTGGGTTTGCAGAAAACTTTATCATGGCCATTAAAGTCAGTTTTGTAATGGGCTTTTTTGTGGCGTTTCCCTATGTTTTTTATCAGATATGGTCATTTATCCGTCCTGGTCTCTACAAAAATGAACAAATGGTTACCCGAGGCATTGTTGCCATTTGCTCTTTCTTATTTCTACTAGGCGTCTTCTTTGGGTATTTTATTATTTCTCCCTTTGCGATTAATTTCTTAGGGGGTTATTCTATTCCCGGTGTTACCAATTCTCCGACTTTATCTTCATTTGTATCTTATATGGTCATGTTTACGGCTCCAGCCGGATTGATTTTTGAATTGCCGATTGTCGTCTATTTTCTTTCTAAAATAGGTTTAGTGACACCAGATGTCATGAAAACATATCGTCGGCATGCCATCATTGCGGTTTTAATTTTAGCGGCCCTAATAACGCCCCCAGATGTAGTGACCCAATTTTTAATTGGTATACCTTTATTTTTCCTCTATGAAATCAGCATTTTTGTTTCTAGACGTGTAGTGAAAAAAGAAGAAGCCAAATGGAATCCAAAGGCTAAGAAGCCTGCTAAGAAAAAAGTAAAAAAACGTTAGATGGAAAGGATATCAGGTAATCAGACTTTGTTTTTAAAATTCTTTGTGCCGGTTTTTTGGATCGTCTTTTTTGGTGCTTTCACACTGGCAAGTTTGTTTTTTAAATTTAATTATGTTGGAAACATTCCAGCGATATATTTCCGGATCGGTGTAGTCTTCTTTTACATCTCCGGGTTATTGATGTTTGTTTTTACTTTGATGCGTTTGGTACGTGTGGAAATGGGTCCAGATAGCATCTATGTGACCAACTACTTCAAACATGTACAATACCCTTTTAGCAGTGTTAGCTCTATTGAAGTCAGCCGTTTTGCTTTTCTAAAAATTGGCGTTGTCCAACTTAAAGAAAAAGGACTATTAGGTCAAAAACTCAACTTTGTTGTCAACACCAGTAGGTTGGAGGACTATTGGGAGAAGTATCCAGAGGTGAGGGCTCAATTGGTTAAACAAGACTAATTTTATTTGAACCACTTTAGGCACCTAAGCGTATCCATTTTTTTTGAGCCACAATGGAGCACATAACGCCACATAGTGCTTTAAGTAAGCAATAAGGTACCACCTCGTTAATTCCCTACTTCGACACCAAAGAGATTACCGGACAGATCATTTCCTCTAAGGAAATACCACCGTGCTGGAAGGTATTTTTATAGTAGTTATTGTAATAATTGTAGTTATTGGGATAGAGGAAAAATTTATCTTCTTTAGCGAAAATAAAAGTCGAACTAACATTGGGTTTTGGAAGCCCGCCCTTAGCAGGATCACGTACCTCTAGTACATCTTTACGTTGGTACTGCAAATTGCGACCTACCTTATAGCGTAAGTTGGTGGTAGTTTCCCGATCTCCAATTACCTTAGTGGGCTGATTGACCCGAATAGTCCCGTGATCCGTAGAAATAATCAAATTGATATCATGCTCTGCAATCCGTCGGAGTGCCGCCCATAGTGGAGAATTGGTGAACCAGGAGCGCGTCAAAGACCGATAAGCTTTTTCATCACTAGCTAATTCCTTCAATACCTCCATCTCTGTACGTGCGTGAGATAGCATATCTATGAAATTATAAACGATCACCGTCAAATCATTATTTAGGTAATTGTGAATATTATCTTGTAGGACTTTTGCTTTCCCTACATTGGTAATTTTGGTGTAATCAAATTTGACATCCCAACGAAAAGTTCGCTTAATCAGCTCGGTGAGTAATTCGTGTTCGAACAGATTTTTACCACCTTCTTCATTATCATTTTTCCACCATTGTGGAAACCGTTTAGCAATATCAGAAGGCATTAGGCCCGAAAAAATAGAATTCCGACTATACTGAGTTGCGGTTGGCAAGATACTATAGAAATAATCTTCTTCTTCTACTCGGAACAATTCACTAATAATGGGTTGGATGATTTTCCATTGATCATAGCGCAGGTTATCCAGCAATAAAAAGAAAGTAGGTTTATCCTGATTGACTTTAGGAAAAACTTTGGACCGTAACAAGTTATTGGATTTAACGGGCCCTTCATCTCCTGTAGTCCATTTAAGGTAATTTTTAATCACGTATTTTGAAAAAGCGATATTGGCTTCTTGTTTTTGCATAGCCAGAATATCTGCCATTTCGGTAGAATTAGATTGATCAATTTTGATTTCCCAATTGATAATCCTGCGGTAGATATCCACCCATTCTTCGTGATTTAACCCACTATTGATTTGCATCAAAATCTGCCGAAACTCTTGTTGGTAATCCGAAGAAGTTTTCTCCCGAACCAAGCGTTTGTTATCGATTAACTTTTTCAATGACAGCAAGATTTGATTGGGATTAACAGGCTTTATCAGATAATCTGAAATTTGTGAACCCAGTGCTTCTTCCATCACATTTTCTGCCTCATTCTTGGTGATCATCACCACCGGAATATGTGGTCGGATTTCCTTAATCTTAGGTAGCGTTTCTAATCCCGTTAGACCAGGCATACTTTCATCCAGGAAGACTACTTCAATAGCTTTGTTTTCTTCGATTTCTTCCAAAGCGTCGTAACCATTAGTTACAGTAATCACTTGGTAGCCGCGTTTTTCTAAGAAAAGTAATTGAGGTTTAAGTAAGTCAATTTCGTCGTCTGCCCAGAGGATGGTAATTTGGTCCATAAATTTATTGTGAAGTATTTGAAAAACGAAAATAAAACGCTTTGATCAATATTACGAATTACTAATCATTTTTATGACTAAGTAATCTGCTATATTAAAATTTTATTCTTGACCGCACAGATTTTTATATTAATCCTAGCGAAAAATATTGGCGATGCTTATCGTTAGTATTTTCAACAAAGAGTAGTATAAAAAGATACCGTCATAAACTCAAAAGATTAATGTAGTGGATTACTTAAATATTGTTCAAGTTGGAGCGTTTGTTTTAAATTGAATAGATTGTTGGCTTCTAAGGAGCTATTAAGTATCCATAGATTTATTGATCACTCAGCCACTAAACCATAAAGCGATGAAAGCACTTACATTCCACGGAAGAGAAAACATTCAATACGAAAACATTCCTGATCCAATTATTGAAGACACCCAAGATGTGATTGTGGAAGTAAAAGCTTGTGCCATCTGTGGCTCGGATTTACATCCTTATTTTGAAAGAGAGCAAGGTTTGGATCATGGTTGTGCAATGGGCCATGAATTTGTGGGAACCATAGTTGAGGCAGGTAAAAATGTACGTCTTTTACAAAAAGGAGATCGAGTAATGAGTCCTTTTACCGTCTCTTGTGGTACTTGCTTTTATTGTAAAAAAGGCCTAACCAGCCGATGCGTAAAAAGTCAACTTTTTGGTTGGCGAACCGAGCAACGCGGTTTACACGGTGGGCAGGCCGAATGGATCCGCGTCCCCATGGCAGATCAGACGCTTCTAAAAATGCCCGAAGGTTTGTCTGATGAACTTGGGATTCTTTTAGGCGATATTTTATCAACAGGATATTTCTGTGTAGATCAAGCAGGTATCCGTCCTGGTGAAGTCCAGGTCGTCATAGGATGTGGCCCAGTGGGAATGATGGCCATATGGTCTGCCATAAAGATGGGCGCAACCAAAGTATTTGCGGTTGATCAAGTACCAGCTCGGTTAAAAATGGCCGAGGATTGGGGTGCTATTCCCATTAACTTCCAAAAAGACAATGTGCAAGCAATCATTCAAGCGGCTACTGAAGGTAGAGGTGCAGATGTTGCGATGGAGGCCGTAGGAAGTGGTGCAGCGACCAAGAGTGCCTTTGACCTTCTTCGGCCGGGAGGAAGGCTATCGGCGGTTGGTGTCTGTAACGATGCCCAAATTGCTTTTAACCCCGTGGAAGCCTATGATAAAAACATTACTTATTCCATTGGACGCTGTCCTGCTCGTTTTTATATGGAAAAATTGATGCCCATTGCCCAACAAGATACCGATCAATTGAAATCGATTTTTTCACATCATTACAATCTATCAGAAGGAGTAGCCGCCTATAGACAATTCGCTGATAAAGCAAACGATTGTACCAAGATTTTACTGCGGCCTTAAGTGTTTACCTTAACTATATTTTATATCTTTTTTTAAACTAAATAAACACCTATAAATCAACAATTTATAAAAAATAACATTCATTTTATAGTATTTTTTTACCGATGCTATTCCATTTACCTTAATCTTTTTTTATTTTTGTACTGGTTGATGAATAAATCAACTCCCTTCACTATTGTTTTATGTAATCCAATATCTAACTATTGCTTGGATGGAGTGTTTTCATAACCTTCAAGCTAAGTACCGTTTTTATTTCTGTAAAATCCCTGGATTACAGTTTGTATAATTATCATGACCAAAAACTAAAAAATGTATTACAAATTCACTTCATTGTTGATGTTTATCCTCGCTTGGGGGACGACCCATCTTTCAGGACAATGTGCCTTAGACTGTACAGGTACATTGGATGTTTATTTACCAGAATCCGGCGAGGTTACATTAGGTTTATCTGATGTTTTTAACCTTGATTCTATTCCAGCCAATTGTCCATCCTTAGATAGTTTAGAAATTATCCCAGGACAACTAGACTGTTCTTTTGCGGGAAGTGTAACCCCATACGAAGTGCGCCACATCCGAACCGGAGAAAGTTTTTGTAGCGGCCTTATTTCGGTATTAGATACCATCCAACAAGAGTTTTTATGCCGAGATTTAGTAGAAGTTTATTTTAGGGAAGATGAATCTTTTCATACCCTAATCCAACAGGATTATCTATTTGCCATTTTAGACAATTGTGATCGTAGAGGTGTATTTGACTATACTCCTAAGGTGGTAGACTGTGGAGATGTAGGTCAAGATATCACCTATTACTTGACTTCTTTAGATCAACTAGATACGCTTTGTACAGGTAAGGTAAGTGTAATTGATACCTTTGCCAGAGAGATCATTTGTAAGGACCAACTCCTAGTGGAACTCGCTCCTTCTGGATTCCCTGCCATCGTCTTCCCTCCAAATGTCATTGAAAGTTATTCTGACAATTGTAACACGTCTAATAGTTTTAATTTGTCTCCAACTTTCGTCTCTTGTGATATGGCTGGTGACAATCCCTATACATTGACCGATCGTACCAATGGTGATACCTTATGTACAGGTATCATTACTTTAATAGATACCATCTTACCACAAGTCAGTTGTTTGGATACGCTGCAATTATACCTTCCTGAAGATGGAAATGCCATAGATGTAGCAGCCTCAGACCTGGTAACCTTATTTAGTGATAACTGTGGTACGGCGGATCAATTACAGGTTTTTCCAGCGACCACTTTTGATTGTAGTACTGTTGATTCCACCATTACTTACGAATTAGTACCACCTGGATCTGATTCAATTGTTTGTAGTGGTAAAATAATAGTTCGGGACACCTTTAGTACGGCGGTGGAATGTCAAGAAAATGTGATCGTTTCTTTGCCTTTGACCTATCAAGGGTTTGAACTGTCTCCAGATATTTTCTTAAAAGAAAGCACCTTTAATTGTAATGGTATTGGAGCTTTAGAGTCTGTACCATCTGCCGTTTTCTGCTATAATGCAGGAGAAGAGTTGACCTATGTCGTTCAGAATAAGTTTTCAGGAGACACTGTATGTACAGGTACTTTAGAAGTTGAGAACGCCAATAAACCGACCTTAAGCTGCGCTGATACACTAAAGGTAACTTTACCTAGGTCAGGCAGAGCATATGGTTTAGGATGGAGAGATGTAATCCGGTCCTTCTCAGATGATTGTTTAACCTTATTTGATTTAGCTGTAAGCCCAAGTTATGTTGATTGTTCTGATGCGAATAGTTTTGTCAACTACGCGGTATCTACTAGAAACAATGACAATGTACTGTGTGAAGGTGTCGTTGAGGTCATCGACGATACACCATTGAGTCTAACTTGTAAGGAGACCATCTACGTAGCCATCAGTTCTAGTGGTTTCCCAGCAATTGTTTTTCCACCAAGTGTGATTGAGCGGATTGATGATAATTGTACCAGACAGTCCGACTTTAGGGTAACGCCGACTTTCTTTTTCTGTCCAGATTCCAATGCTACTTATACGCTGATTCAGCGTTCTACCAATCAGCTCATGTGTACAGGCCGGGTGATTGTCACGGGGGCTCCTTCTCCATTTGGTAATTGTGCAACTGCAAGTGGCTTTGCGCCAGAATCTTTACTATCACAAGGTGTAAATAATGCCTCAGATGGTTTCAACAGAGCGGAAATGGTACTTTATCCAAACCCCACAAATACAGGTGCAATCCAATTGTCTTTACCGGTAGAAGTAGGTAGTTCCATAAGTTATCGAGTCACTAATTTATTGGGGCAACAACAAACCATTGGACGTATAGAATATCAAGGAGCCAATACTTCGGTGCAGCTACAACAAGTACCTGCCGGCACTTATGTTTTAATTGCCGTAACACCAGAAGGACAGCGCTTTAGTAAACGCTTTGTGAAGACTCAATAGTAAAGCTATTTTGTTTTGATAAAATAAAAAAGGAGCGGTATCGAATATTTCGATACCGCTCCTTTTTTTATTAAGGCAGATGGAAGGACACAATCAGATCCAATTTCTTAGAAGCTATTTGAATTTGGCTTCTTAGTTCTGCTTACCGCTTAATAATCTGTCTATTCCAAACACCATTTTCGGCAACTACCCTGAATAAATAAACGCCCTGAGATAAGTCAGCTATATCTAAATCATTGGTTCCTTGCGTCAATACAGCATTTTTTTGAATACGTCCTTGCATATCAAAAACCTGTAATTGAGCCCGTTGAGGAATACCCGTCAATTGAATCGCTCCCGAAGTCGGGTTTGGAAAAGCATTTACACCTTCTAGCGTTGGTAAATCTTTAGTATTAGATACAACTGAAAAGTTCGCATATTGGTTAAAAAAGGCCAAAGTAGACAAACTAGCAGGTAAAATACAGCCGCCATGATCAGCAGTAGACAGCACATCAATCGC
>CAXIDD010000059.1:0-14129 GCA_964021975.1 uncultured Saprospirales bacterium
GGAAAAAGGTGGCAATTATCGGTGACATTTTACACTCTCGAGTAGCCTTAAGTAATATTTTTTGCTTGAAAAAATTAGGCGCAGAAGTAGAGGTTTGTGGCCCACCTACCTTATTACCAAAACATATCGAAAAATTAGGTGTTCGGGTTTCTTATGATATCCGAAAAACACTGAATTGGTGTGATATTGCTAATGTACTTCGGATTCAATTAGAACGGCAGGACATCAAATATTTTCCTTCTTTAAGGGAATATGCACAATATTTTGGGGTAAATAAAGCTTTATTAGATAGTCTGGATAAACAAATTGTGATTATGCATCCAGGTCCCATTAACCGGGGTGTAGAAATAACGAGTGCGGTAGCGGATTCAGATCATTCTATCATACTTCAACAGGTGGAAAATGGCGTTGCCGTAAGGATGGCTATTCTTTACTTGTTGGCCGCGAATAAAGGAGGATAAAAATAATTGTACACTTTTGTCACCTTTTGAATTGAAAAAATAACAATACTTATGAGACGTATTTACTTTGTTTTATTGGTTTTAGGTTTTGCTTTTAGTGCCCAAGCACAAGGTGGACACAATATTCAAGTCAATATTGAGGGCTATAGCGAACAAGAACTTTATTTAGGATATTATTATGGTGACAAAACCCTTATTCAGGATACGGCTATAATCAACGCAGAAGGAAACTATGTATTTTCTGGTGAAGAGCCACTGGAACCAGGGTTGTACCTAATCGTTTTAGCTCCGGATAATAATTTTTTCCAATTGCTGGTCAATGAAAACGAACAGCACTTTAAACTAAATACCTTAAAAGATAACCTGACTGGAGCCCTTCAATTTGATGGTTCTCCTGAAAATAAACTTTTCTATGATTACTTAAGTTTCCTGGGTAAGGTTCGTCCCGAAGCCGAACAATACCAACAAAAGATGTCTGGTAGTGTGGAAGAACAGGCAGAAGCCAAAAAAGCATTGGATGCCATTAATCAAAGGGTTCAAGATTACCAACAAAAGATCATAAAAGAAGAAGCAAATAGTTTTACGGCACTCATTATTAAATCAAACCTTGGAGTGCAAACACCTGATTTTGAGGGCACTCCAGAAGATATACAAAGGAAGGCATGGTATTACACCAGAGACCATTACTTTGACAATCTTGATCCAACGGATCCGCGTCTGCTGAGAACGCCTTTTTTCTTTGAGAAAATCAATACTTATATTGAGAAACTACATTTCCAAACTCCGGATTCTTTAATTATAGGCCTCGATAATTTATTTAAAAAAATAGAACCATCAGAAGAAACCTTTAAGTACTACTTGATTCATTTTCTCAATAAATATGCAGGTTCTAAAATAGTTGGTATGGATGCAGTCTATGTCCATTTGGCTTTAAATTACTATGGAAAAGGGAAAGCCGATTGGGTAGAAGAAGAGCAACTGGAAAAGATCCTAGATGATGCTAATAAATTAGAGCCACTATTGATCGGCAAAACAGCGCCTAATATTAAATTACAAAAACAAGATGGCTCCAAGGTAGAATTATACGATGCTGAATCAGAGTATACCATTTTATATTTTTGGCGCTATGACTGTGGCCACTGTAAAGAATCTACGCCTTTTATGAGAGATTTCTATAATAACTTCAAAGATAGGGGCGTGAAAATTTTCTCTATTTGTACCAAACAAGGAGACGAAATTCCAGGTTGCTGGGATTATATCAAGGAAAATGAAATTGGAGATTGGATGCATTCGGTGGACCCTTACGGCCGTTATATGCTGGACTACAATGTCAAAACTACCCCTCAAATGTATATTTTGGATAAAGACAAGAAAATTGTTATGAAAAAGATTGGAGCGGAGCAGTTGGAGGAAGTAATGGACAAAATCATTGAAATGAATAAAAAGGAAAAAGAAGCAGCTGGCGATCGATAGATTAATAGCTTTATTTTTGCTTTGGAAGCCTGCCTTGGATTAAAATACTCCTAGGCAGGTTTTTTATTTTAATTTATAGTTACGGATAAGTCTGAAAAAAATATTGGGTGAAAGCCGATTCAGATAAACACCTCTTAACTCTCTTTTTGCGAAATAAACTTCTTTCCGGCGTTTAGCAATAGCTCGTAAAGCCATTTCGGCGAACTCCTTCGGATTGTATCCTGAAGCGGTACTACTGGCAACAAAATTATTGGGTGTGCCATCTCCCTTTAAAGCATTCTTAGTGACGTTGGTACGTACATATCCTGGGCAAATAGTGGTCACATCTATATTTTCTTTATGAATTTCAGCCCTTAGGGCATCATAGAAACCTTGTAAGGCATGTTTAGAAGCACAATAGGCAGAACGATAGGGAACGCCCATTTTTCCCAATACACTGCTCATTACCACAATATGTCCTTGTTGGCGCTCAATCATATGAGGGAGAATCGCTTTCGTTATGGCTATGTTGCCAAAATAGTTAACATTCATAATTTGTTGATCAACGGCTAACTTAGTTTCTTGAGCAAGCGCCC
Organism: uncultured Saprospirales bacterium; assembly: GCA_964021975.1. GTDB lineage: Bacteria > Bacteroidota > Bacteroidia > Chitinophagales > Saprospiraceae > DATFKA01. Next base: position 2,510 of record CAXIDD010000059.1, read on the forward strand.
TTTGAGAAATGCCCGCATTATTGATCAAAAGATCAATACGTCCTTGAAAATCAATGGCTTTCTGAGCAATAGTATCCGTATTATCGAAATCTGTAACATCACATGGTAGTACAAGGGTTTTATCTGGAACACTACAATTGGACCGGACACGTTCTAACTCTGTAATCTCTCTACTGCTTAGTACCAAGTAAGCTCCTGCCTTGGAAAGTTCATAGGCAAGGGCTTCTCCAATACCAGAAGAGGCGCCAGTTATCCAAATTACTTTATCTTTAAATGCTTTTTGCATATTTTTGTGTTTTACAGCGCAAAATTAAGGATTGCTCACTAACTATTGCTAATCCAATGATGAAAACCGTAATTTTTATCCGTCATGCCAAATCAAGTTGGTCTGATCCAAGCTTGAGTGATCGTAAACGACCTTTAAATAAAAGAGGTCTACGGGATGCCCCGTTTATGGCACGTTTACTAAGATCACAGATCAAAAATATTGATCAGATTGTTTCTAGTCCCGCCAAACGAGCGCATACCACCGCCCAATATTTTGCCAAAGCTTTCGAGGTAGATACTACCGAGATTCATTTAGAGCCCGCAATTTATATGGCTTTTCCGGAAGCACTGCTCCAAATTATACAAAACTTTGATCCAAGTTGGAATACAGTTTTGTTTTTTGGCCACAATCCCGCCTTTACGGATATCGTCAATCGTTTCACGGAAGACTATATTGAAAATGTGCCAACTTGTGGAATGGTTGAGGTAAAAGCTAAAATTAATGATTGGGATTTTTTTGGCACAACTAATTCGACGAAAGTGACCAACTTTCAATATCCCAAACAATATTTTACTTAGAAGTTAAATTCAAACAGCTTCTTCGTCACATTTTTTTTAAATACATCCTTTTTTGAACGCGACATATTATTAAATATGATAAAGCCTAATTGCTGGATTTTTATATTCCTCTTTTTCTTGACTACTTGTCAAAACGATGCTATTGAACTTTCATTACCCATGGAAACTACTGCGGAACTAATGATTGATGTCCATAGTGCGGAGGCCGCTTTACAAAATGTGTATGGTGCCAGAAAAGATAGTTTGGCCGCTGTTTATTATCAACAGATCTATCAAATTTATGACATAGATTCTACTCAATTTAAAGAATTAATACAAAAACTAAGAGATCACCCAAGTTTGATGAAGGAGGTTTATGATCAGGCAATTATCCAGGTAGAAGAAAGGTCTAATACTGGTGAGTAAGCCAATAAGCCCAACTTGTTAACAATTATTTAAAGTAGCGACTTCGACTCAACGTTTAAATTACCTTAGATTTACGGTAGTTTAAGAATATCCTTAAAGTTATCTTTTTTCAATATCCAATTGAATTGGCTAAAAAAGACACATATGGTAGATCCTGTAAAAATCCTAGTAGTTGATGATGAGCCAGATATTCTGGATATTCTTCGGTACAATTTAGAGAAAGAAGGGTACAAAGTTTTTACTGCTGAAGATGGCCGTGCTGGTATTAAATTAGCGGAGAGTGAAAAGCCAAATTTAGTTATCCTTGACATTATGATGCCCAAAATGGATGGGGTAGAGGTCTGCCGATACTTGAGGTCAAAGTCTGAATTTGATCGGACAGTTATCTCTTTTTTGACCGCTAGAGAAGAAGATTATTCTCAAATTGCCGCTTTGGATGTAGGAGGAGATGACTACATTACTAAACCAATCAGACCACGGGTCTTTTTGAGTCGTATCAAGGCACTGTTGAGACGGTCAGATCGTAGTTTGGAAGAAGAAGAAAACATGGTCATTGAAGTAGGAGACTTAGCAATTGATAAAGAAAAAGTCAGTGTTATTCGCAATGAGGAAGTGATTGAACTGGCTAAAAAAGAATTCGAATTGTTGTATCTTCTTGTATCCAAGCCAGGAAAAGTGTTCTCCAGAGAAGAAATATTCAACAAAGTTTGGGGAACCGATGTCATTGTAGGTAACCGTACCATTGATGTACACATCAGGAAGCTACGCGAGAAAATTGGGGACCATTACATCAAAACAATTAAAGGTATCGGCTACAAATTTGAATTTTAATGTTAAAAAATCTTACTCCTAGACAAATTGCTTTTTTATCTGCAACTTGGATTTTAGTTGGAGCTACTGCCGTATTTATTTTATATAGTTTTTTAGGGACTGCTATTCCACCTATTCTTGCTTATATACTCTTATTTGGAGGGACTTTCTTAGTGGCTTATGCGGTTATTCTTCGCTATTTGAAGAAATATATTTACCGTAAGATAAAGCTCATTTATAAAACCATTCATCAAGAAAAATTAAAACCGGAAGAGAAAAATAAAAACATTGACATCAATGCAGATATCATTGGGGTCGTTGAAAAAGAAGTGGCAGAATGGACCGAAAACCAAAAGAAAGAACTAGATAAATACAAGAATTGGGCAGAATACCGCCGGAATTATGTTGGGGATATTTCCCATGAGCTGAAAACCCCCATATTTAATATTCAAGGATACATCGAGTCTCTCCTAGATGGTGCACTAGAAGACCCTAATGTGAATACTACTTTCTTAAAAAGAGCCTACACCAACGTTGATCGTCTGCAAACCATTGTCCAGGATTTAGATGCCATCGCTAGATTGGAGTCTGGTGAGGTCGTACTAGAAATGCAGACTTTTGATATAAAAGAATTGGGCGAAGAAGTCTTTGAAGATCTAGAAATGAAAGCGAAAGCTAACAATGTAGAACTATCGTTTAAAGATGGTGCCTCTTCTGGGTTCAAAGTACGGGCCGACCGAGAAAAAATACGACAGGTACTTACTAACCTAATTGCCAACTCTGTTAAATACGGAGATGAAGGAGGCGTGACCAAGGTGGGATTTTATGATATGGATAAATACATCCTGGTTGAGGTAGCAGATAATGGAATTGGTATCCCCAAAGAACACCTTAACCATGTTTTCGACCGTTTCTATAGAGTAGATAAAAGCCGCTCTAGACAACGGGGTGGTTCTGGTTTAGGATTGTCTATCGTAAAACATATTGTAGAGAGCCATCAACAAACTATTAATGTTCGAAGTACACCAAAATTAGGATCTACCTTTGGATTTACTTTAGAAAAAGCTCGCTAAGAAACATTCGCTTACTTATCTTTGCGCAAAAGTAAGGTAGATCCATGATAAATGTCACCAACGTATATATACAATACGGCGAACGCATCCTGCTCAACAGGATTAATGTAGTAATTGGAGAAAAGGAGAAAATAGGTTTAGTCGGTCGAAATGGCGCGGGCAAATCAACTTTACTCAAGATTATTGCCGGTGAGATTAATCCTCACGAAGGTCAAGTCACTATTCCGCCTACCAGTACCATAGGTTTCCTACACCAGGAAATGGATATTCCCAAGGGTAAGACCGTAATGGATGAAACCCTTACTGCTTTTGCTTCTACTAAAGCGATGGAGGCCCGAATTCAGGAAATGAATGAAGAAATGGCTGTCCGGACGGATTACGAAAGTGATTCCTACCACGAACTGCTGGACGAGTACGCCACTTTAACGGATCGGTTTACCTATATGGACGGTGGCAGTATGGAAGCTAATGCTGAAAAAGTATTGAAAGGTTTAGGCTTCAAGCAAACGGATTTTACTAGACTGACAGATGAGTTTTCTGGAGGTTGGCAAATGCGAATAGAATTAGCCAAAATGCTGCTTAGCCGACCAGATTATTTACTACTGGATGAGCCGACCAACCACCTGGACATAGAATCCATCATCTGGTTAGAGCAGTTTTTGCAAGACTATCCATTTACCATTGTTGTGATCTCTCACGATAAAGAATTCCTAGATAACATTACCAAAAGAACGGTAGAAGTTGAATTGGGCTCTATTTATGATTACAAAGCTGGGTATAGTCAATTTATACAAATGCGGGCAGAACGCCGTGAAAAACAAATTGCGGCTTACGAAAACCAACAACGTGTTATTGCGGATCGAGAACGAACCATCAGCCGCTTCATGGCCAAAGCTACTAAAACTAAGATGGCTCAATCCATGCAGAAGCAATTGGATAAAATGGAACGTATCGAGATCGATACAGAGGATGTAGGGGTTATGAACTTGCGGTTCCCACCGGCACCTCGTTCTGGACAAGTGGTTGTCGATTGTAAAGATGTCATAAAAAAATACGGTGATTTACTCGTTTTAAAAGGCGTAGATTTCAAAATGGATCGGGGAGATCGAGTAGCTTTTGTTGGTCAGAACGGACAAGGGAAAACAACGCTGGCCAAAATGATTATCGATGAACTGAATTTGACTTCGGGTGAAATTAAATTAGGACATAATGTTGAAGTGGGCTACTATGCCCAGAATCAATCTGAAACTTTGTATCCTAAACAGACCCTTTTGGAAACAATGGAGCAGCACTCTCCACCGGAGATGCGCACCAAACTGCGGAATATTCTAGGGGCCTTCATGTTTTCTGGCGAAGATGCTGAAAAGAAAGTTTCCGTGCTTTCTGGTGGCGAGCGGGCCCGTTTGGCTTTAGCTTGTTTATTGTTGCGGCCTTTCAACTTATTGGTGCTCGATGAACCGACCAACCACCTGGATATGCTTTCTAAAGAAGTATTAAAAAATGCTTTAATGGAATACGATGGTACGCTTATCGTCGTTTCTCACGACCGGGACTTTTTAGCGGGACTAACCAACCGGACGCTAGAGTTTAGAGACCATCAACTTTTTAATCATATAGGAGACGTCAATGCCTTTTTAGAAAAAAGAGCGCTAGACAATATGAGAGAAGTGGAACTGTCAACCAAGACCGTTAAGGTGGTAGAAGAAACGGTCAAAGAAGCTAAACCAACCCTTAGTTATGAAGCGCGTAAAAAAATGTTACGAGCTATTGACCGAGCAGAGAAAAAGGTAGAATCTCTGGAAGAAAAAATAGAAAAATGGGAAGTCAAGATGGCCGACCCAGATTTTTATCAAAGTCCAGATGTAGAGGAACAAATGAAAAAATACGGACAGCTGAAACAAGAGTTAGAGGAAGCTATGGAAGCCTGGGAAGTAGCCCAGTCTGAAATAGATAAATACGATTAATGTCCTATTTACGCTTCTTCTTATTATCTACTTTATTGAATTCGAATGCTAGAATCTGACGATCATAGCTCAATAAATTCTCCATTTCTTTGGGTCGGGTTACCGTAGGATCAAAGCCTACCAGGTAGTAATTACTTTTTTGGGGCAATTCTGCCAGGATTAGCATCTGCTGTTTCGCATACTTATAAATCCAAGTACTAGCGTAAACACCTGGTTGTAATTGAACTAATAATTGGTTAGGTACGCGGTCAGCTGGTAGACCAAAATCAATTGATTTTTTTAGAACCCATCCATCTTTACTGGCTAAATTATCCAATGTCATTTCTAGATCCATCACTGCCGGAGGTCGATTCTCCTTACCGGCTACTGTTTTACTAGCATCTCCATCGTATTCTGTAATGGTGACCATTGGTAGATCCGGAGCTTGGCTGCGAGTAAAGGAAGGATAAGACCAAATATTGGTGCTTTTCATTTTTTCATTAAGTCGCGACCATTCCGTATCATCTAGTTTTCGGACCCAAGTGCCCATTTTAGAAGTATATCTTTGTCCTTCATACTCTGCAATTTGATTTTCATAAATACAAATATCATATACTGGATATCGACTATTGCTGGCTCCTTTGCTCATTTTGATAACTGGAGCTACGTCTTCCAATGGTATTTTTTCAATTGCAGTACAAGACCAACAAAATGCAATTAAGCCTACGCTTAAAAATATGGACCAAGGTTTTCTCATAAGGTAGTTTGTCTCGAATATTGTAATTAGGGTCTATTGTTTGTATAAAAGCTTGTTGATATTTTCATCACGAGGAGTCAAAATGATTTCCGTCCTCCGATTTTGGGCTCTACCGTCATTTGTTGTATTGGAAGCCACGGGAGCATATTGACCTCTTCCTGTGATGGAAATTCGTTCAGGAGTAATGCCTTGCACCATCAATAACTTGGCTACGGCATTGGCTCTATCTAAGCTCAGCTTCCAATTACTAGCTGGATCTCCTTGATTATCCGTATGTCCTTCAACAGTTATATCAATAGTTGGATCATTTCTCAGGATACCCATTAATTTGGAGATGGCCTGACGACCATTGCTACCAACAAAAGAACTACCGGTTGAAAATAAAAGTTCCTGGCTGAGGGTAACATAAATTTTTCCATCTTTTTGAGAAACCGTAGCACCAGAGTTATTAAGATTCCCAAAGCCCTGATCTACATTCAAGCGGATTTGCTGCAATTGCTGATCTCTGCGGTCAATCTCATTTTGAAGCTCTAAGATTCGCTGCTCTCTACTAGCAACATCAGTGGTGTAGCTGTTTTGTAAGTTGCCTAAGCGGGCTTCTCTTTCTTGTAAATTGGCTTCTACCTGCCGCAATTGGTTCTCTTTTTGAATCAGCTCTTGACGCTTCATATTGAGCTCTTGTTGCAGGTTGAACTGACGATCACCAGAAGAGTTTACAATGTCGTTGTTCTGATTCACCAAGTTGCTGTAGCGTTGTAATAATTCTTGATAACTTTGGTTTAGTCCAATATTAGTGGCTCTTAAACCTTCAATTTCTCGATAAGCTTTTGCCAAATCGGAGTTCATCTCAACCAAATCAGTTTCTACACCTTCTCTGCTATTGGCTATCGAATCTAGAAAACTGATTTCATCCTTCAATTGGGTCTGTTCCTTTTGTAAATCCAAGTATTTCTGTTGTGGTACACAAGCAGTTACTAAAAATAGTCCCACGGAAAGGCTTAGTAGCAGGTATTTCATAAATAATTTTTCTTTAGAAAACGAAAATAAATAAACTGGATCATAAAGCGTAAAGTCCTAGCTTTTTATCCTTAATTCCCAATCTATTTTACTTCTATAACTTATCCAAAAATACTAAAATTATCTATTTAAGCTAGGGCTATGATCTATTTTGAAACGGAGCAGCCATTTCGGCATTATTTTTCTTAATGATTTTTTAACAATTATACATTAAACGCTAGCACCTAAGGCTAGTCCAAGTACCGATTTTGAACAAAACAATTTTATTAAAACAAAAACACAGGACAAATGAAAACGAAATTTTTAATGATGCTACTATTCTGCTTGGGATTTGCTTTTACTACCAGTGCACAAACGGCAACACCTAAAATCACTAAACGACAAGCAAATCAAAAGAAAAGAACCGTAAACGGGATTAAAACTGGCGAGCTAACTAAAGGAGAAGTAGCTCAAATTCACGCACAACAGAAATCGATAAACCGGACTAAAAAACGGGCAAAATCAGATGGAACGGTCACTAATAAAGAACGTGTGGTAATCCACAAGCGACAAAATAATGCCAACCGGAACATTGCCCGTAAAAAGAACAATAACCGCAACCGCAATTAAATTAATCCTACTACTCCAAGCGAGGCGATAAATCGCCTCGCTTGTGCGTTTAAAGCGCTGCATGTCAACTCCTCAACTTTTCAACTTCAAACAAATTTGTTCGGGTAATTAGAAATTCGCACCTTTGCGCATTATGGAAATATTGCAATGGTTGCCAGAATTGAGTATGGATAAATGGGGCCTTCTGATGGGATGTGCAGTGTTGATCGGTATGTCCAAAGCAGGCGTCAAAGGAATGGGAATGCTCACTATTCCTATTCTGGCTGCAGTTTTTGGTGGCAAACCCTCCGCGGGATTATTGCTGCCAATGTTAAGTTTTGCAGATTTTTTTGCAGTCCGGTATTACAACCGACACGCCAATTGGAAATACATTGTTCAGTTGTTGCCAGCCGCCATTATTGGCGTTTTGATTGGGGTCTGGGTAGGCCAAAAAATTGATGATCAAACCTTTAAATCTATGATTGGGGTATTGATCATTTTAGGATTATTCCTGATGCTTTTGCTTGAAAAACGATCCTTGCCTGCCAGCATTACAGAAAGCTGGTGGTTTGGTTCTATTTTTGGCATTTTAGGAGGTTTTAGTACCATGATTGGAAACGCCGCCGGGCCAGTAATGGCAGTTTATTTGCTTAGTACCAAAATACCTAAGCAAAGCTTTATTGGTACGGGAGCTTGGTTTTTTATGCTCATTAATTTAGTCAAGTGGCCTTTTCATATATTTGTTTGGAAAACCATCACCGTGAGTAGCTTTACTATGAATGTCCTGGCCATCCCGGCCATAGCCTTGGGTATTTTGATTGGTATTCGAATCATAAAAATCTTACCAGAGAAGACCTTCCGGTATTTTATCATTTTCATGACCTTTATTATCGCTCTTCGGTTGCTTTTTCTTTAGGGTATCTTTAAAATGAGATTAACATTATCTTTAGAATCAGTCAAGCCAAAAAACCTTATTTTAGCGCTTAAATGCTGTGGGCTAAATTTATTTTAACCACCTAGTCTAATTATTTTGTTTTTACTTCGGTATTATAAAACCATGCAACAAATGAATAAAATTTTCAGCCTTGTACTTTTTTGTAGCCTATTCGTTACTACGACCGCTCTGGCACAATTAGCCCCCATTGGAGTAAGTATTGACGATGTGAAAGCTAAGGAAGGAGATCAATTATGTCTTCCGGTTAAAGTGTACAACTTTCAAGGCATGCTCTCTATGCAATATACCATACAATTTGACCCAGAAAAATTACAATTTGTAGGCGTTATAAATCAACAATTACCTTATCTAACAACCAATAACTTTGGATTGCACAATGCTCAGAAAGGCTTGATCACCGTGGTGTGGATTGATAATTCACTCAAAGGCGTAAATAAAGAAGAAGGTGAGGATGTATTTACACTTTGTTTTCGTGTGAAAGCAGCAGCAGGAGAGGAATTTGACGTAAAATTCACAGATAAACCTACACCTTTTGAATCCGTAAACTTGGCAGAACAAGTGGTCGGCATCAATACAAAAGATGGAAAGATAAAAGTCGTTAAGTAATTGTACCGAAAAATTGATGGGATTAGGTGATCATTGCTTACCTAATCCCATCAATAATTACTTTCTCAAGTGATAAAAATAACTACTTATTTTTTCGTTAGCTTCTTAGTAGGTGATCGTTTCCAAATCTACAACAAAGCCTTTTACTTTTAGCAGTTTTCTTAATCTGGCTTCCTGTTTCTTCGCAGCATCTCTAGACTCGTAAGGTCCTACAATAACTTTAAAAGCCATTGTTCCCGCAGCATTTTGTTCTACACTCAGCAAGGCATTGTTGATTTTTTTAGCTTGCAAGCGAGTCAATTGCTTCATGGCATTTTCATAGGAACTTAAAGAAGCGATTTGTACACCATATCCAGCCTTGTTTACTTCCAATATTTTGATTTCATAAAGGCCAAATTTCTCGTAATTTTTAGTCAAAAGTCGATCATTGTAATTGGTCGTTTGATTTTTAGTAACTGGCAGACTGCTTCTTGATGGTGCTTCTTGCGTACTGGTTTGTGTGGCGGTTCCACCTTTTGCAGTGATTGTATTGCTAGCAGTTTTTGGCGTTACTGCTGCCAACGGACTAGCCGTTTGGGAAGTACTACTCGTATTGTTATTAGAGGTGTTAGCTGCTGTGGTAGCTGGTTTGGCGGCATCAGCTTTACCAATGACTTCGACTTTAACATCGATCACACCATCCCGAATCATGTCCAAGGTTTTAGCTGCAGCATAAGATAAATCAACGATTCTACCCTTGATGTGAGGGCCACGATCATTAACTCGGACAATAACTGTACGGCCATTATCTTGGCGCGTTATTTTCAATTGCGTACCAAAAGGATGGATTTTGTGCGCAGCAGTAAACTCATTGCCATTGTAGGGCTCACCGGAAGCCGTAATGCCACCTTGATAAGCAAGGTCAATATAGGATGCTTTACCAAATCCTTGAGCTTGAATTTGGGTAGTGAAAAATAAGCTGAAACATAGAATAGCAATGGAGGATATTTTCATCTTTAGGTTTTTGTGAATAATAAACATACTCTTGTGTCAAATATAAAGGCCCTTGAGGGCTAATTCAACTCTATTGGCAAATAAATCTTCGAAAATACAACGTAAAAGCAGGTATTCTTTATTTTATAGGACTAGCAGATGAACTTTTACTTGCCTATTTTTGTAGTTTTGCGAAGAGATAAAGTTGTTTTATAACAACTCTAAAATTATCAAAGTAGAGACATGAGTAAGCACGGAAGAGTTCTAGTAGCAATGAGTGGTGGGATAGACAGCACGGTAACCGCTATGCTTTTGCACGAGCAAGGTTATGAAGTAGTGGGTATTACCATGAAAACTTGGGATTATGCCAATTCAGGTGGTTCGAAAAAAGAGACGGGCTGTTGTAGTTTAGATTCCATAAATGATGCCCGACAAGTATCCGTAGATATGGGTTTTCACCATTTCATCGTAGATATCCGAGATGAATTTGGAGATTATGTTATTGATAATTTTGTAGAAGAATACATTGCTGGTCGCACGCCTAATCCGTGTGTACTTTGTAACACACATATCAAGTGGAGTGCGATGCTCAAAAGAGCAGATGCCCTGGATTGTGAATTTATCGCTACGGGCCATTATGCCCAAATTCGACAAGGAGAAAATGGTCGCAGATTTATTCATAAAGCGGTTGACCGAAATAAAGACCAGTCTTACGTTTTGTGGGGACTAACTCAAGACGCCTTAGGAAGAAGTCGTTTTCCACTCGGGCAATTAACCAAACCTGAAGTTCGTCAAATTGCTTATGATGCAGGTTATACGGCACTATCTAAAAAAGGAGAGAGTTACGAAATCTGTTTTGTTCCGGATAATGATTACCGCTCTTTCTTGAAAAGGCGCGTACCAGGATTGGAAGAGCAAGTAGCTGGAGGTAAATTTATCAATACCAAAGGAGAAGTCCTTGGAGAGCATATTGGTTATCCCTTCTTTACGATAGGCCAAAGAAGAGGACTGGGTATGGCTTTTGGTCATCCGATGTTTGTCACGGAGATACGTCCAGAAACCAATACCGTTGTATTGGGGACCATAGACGAATTGGTCCGTAACGGAATGCGGGTCTACCAAATCAACTCTATGAAGTACCCCACTATTCCGGATAATTTAGAAGTGACTACAAAAGTGCGGTACCAAGACTCTGGTACTATGAGTAGATTGATCAACAACAATGATCAAGTAGAAGTAGAATTTTTTGCCAATGTCGGAGGTGTAGCTCCTGGACAATCCGCCGTTTTCTTTGAAGGAGATGATGTAGTTGGAGGAGGAATTATTCACAGCGCGCTTTCTTCTAAAAGTTTTGCTGAGCCTGAATCAACAAATGAGACGCTTATTAAACCATAAGTTATTTATTTATAGAATAGAACGGCTTAAGACTTAATGTAGTGACTTATTTGATGAGGACAAGCAAATGGTCAATCAAAAAATCACCACATCAACAACTCAAAAATTGTCATACAGAATGGAATTAATTCAGATTGGTAAGTTCAATAAAACTTTTGGGACGGAAGGTTTCTTACGTTGCAAGATAGAGGATGCCTACCTGGAAGAATTCTTAAAGACCCGATTTATTTTTGTCAAATTGGGGGGACAACCT
>CAXIDD010000060.1:0-14103 GCA_964021975.1 uncultured Saprospirales bacterium
GCTTGGTGAAAAGTGATAATCAACAACACCGGAAAAGGTGGTTGTTATTGAGTGTATTTGTCAATTTAGGCTTCCTAGCTTTTTTCAAATACGGTGGTTTTTTACTAGAGAATTTCTTGCAATTAACAGATCTATTAGGACTCAATTGGCAAGTAGCTTCCCCGGATATTATCCTACCAATGGGTATTTCCTTTTATACTTTCCAGACAATGTCTTATTCACTTGATTTGTATCGAAAGAAGACGGAGCCTGCGAAAAGTTTTCTTGATTTTGCCTTATACGTGACTTTCTTTCCACAGTTAGTCGCGGGGCCAATAGTTCGCTCGGGCACCTTATTACCTCAATTTTATAATAAAGTCAAAGTTAAGGCTGAGCAGTTTTATTGGGGCAGTTTTTTACTGACTTTGGGCCTATTTCAAAAGGTTGTCTTAGCTGATGTATTAATGGCGGATATTTCAGATCAGGTATTTGGTTTTGTTGGTGCTTTGCATGGACTGGATGCCTGGGCAGGGACTTTGGCTTTTTCAGGACAAATATTCTTTGATTTTGCAGGGTATTCTACCTGTGCCATTGGGATTGCTTTGATGTTGGGCTTTACCTTACCGGATAACTTTAAATATCCATATGCATCGGTAGGTTTTTCTGATTTCTGGCGGCGTTGGCACATCACGCTTTCTACTTGGTTACGAGACTATTTATACATTCCATTGGGTGGGAACCAAAGGGGCTTGACGCGGACCTACATCAATTTGATGATCACCATGTTACTGGGTGGTTTATGGCATGGTGCTTCTTGGACTTTTGTAGTTTGGGGTGGGCTACATGGCTTATATTTAATGACAGAGCGCTTTTTACGATCTAAAATATCAATCAAAGCAACCAAGTTCAATCAATTTTCCTTGGCCTTATTGACTTATTTCTTAGTATTAATAACTTGGGTTTTCTTCCGATCTCCAACCTTTACTGGAGCTGCGGGCCTTTTACAATCCATGTTTAGTTTTCCGGCAGACGGAACTACGATCTTACAAGAATTAGCACTCCTTCAAGTCGCTATAGTAACGGTTTTACTTTTTGCCTGTCATTGGTGGATGCGTAACACATCCGTGCGCGAAGTAGCGGCTAAAACGCCCACTTGGTTATTTGGCCTAGCTTGGGCAATTATGCTAATTTTGATTATTGTTGCCCAAGGTACCGGAGAGCAATTTATTTATTTTCAGTTTTAAGAAGCTGTTTGCCCTCACGAACTATGAATCTAAATTAAATTTAAACCTGCTTTAAACTAAAAAAGAGCAATGGGGATTTAAATTTCCATTGCTCCGATTGTCCCTAATTCTAAACTATGGACTTAAAGTTTAAGTCCATAGTTTAGATACTGGGTATTAATTTTTAACAATTACACGTCTGGTAGATACATGCTGTCCATCAACCAATAGTTGTAAGAAATACATGCCTTCTAACTGATTACTCAAATCAATCACCTGGACTAATTTTTGTCCTTGTAGACGGAATTGATACTGTTGGACTGGTTGTCCAATAGCATTGTATAACCTTATTCCAACCTGCTCTCCTTGATTCAATGATGCTTCAATTCTTACATCAGCATTCGTAATCGTGGGATACACTAGAAAAGTAGTTCCTGCTGTTAATAGATCAGAAGTGGAAGTTACTGCTCTTGTGAAACTTGCTTGTGAAGGCATCCCTGCTGTTTGATTTGCCCCATCAGATGCAACTACTCTATGGTAAATAGTGGCATTTGCATTTGCTTCCACCCCAAGACTAGCCAATAAAGTATCCAAAGCACCAAAGGTTAAATCCAGGCTCGTTGCTGCTCCTACGTTGGTTTGAAAAGCAATCGTATCAAAACTGGAGGAAGTCGCTACTTGCCAAATATAAACCACCTCGTTGTTATCCGTTGCCTCATCAGCCCAAGTTACATTTAGTAAAGTGCTTAGATCTACACCTAAAGATACCATCGCTCCATCCGTAGGACTTAAGATGGCTGGTACATTGTCTGGAAACAAATTGATTTCTTCCAGAACCTGACCTCTGATTTCACCTGATGCAATATTGACGGAGTGAATATTTGCATAATAGCCTTCATTAATTAAAGTCATCATTTGGACTGAATCTAGGGTGAATTGATTAGAGTCCACAGGGAAAACACCTGCCTTTAAATCAGCGGCCACATTGGTAGATAACAAAATATCTACATCTCCATTACCTCCGGGACCGGCAGTATGAAGGTGTGCACCACCAGCCAAAGCACTATTAAAGTCACTTTGTAAGTTGTTGAAGGAACCACTTGCTAGTAAAACATCACCATTTAGTTCTAATTTCATTGCTCCAAGTGCGGGGCTGCTGTTTGGTGTGGTTTCATTAAGTCCACTCAAGGTTGTTGTAAAGTAGGCGTTAGCCATAGCGAGTGCCTGGCCCCGTAGCTCTCCTGAACCAACATTTGCCGTATGTACATTAACATAGAAACCACGATCTCTAAGGGTCTCTAATTGACCTGAAGTGAAATCAAAAACATTATCAGCCGCTACAAATGTACCCGCTGTGGCATCAGCTGAAAAAGTGGCATCAAGTGGATAAACTACACCGCCACTACTACCAGCCATTGCACCGTGTAAATGTGCACCACCAACGATGGTAGAATCCACGGCGCTTCCTAAATCAGCAAAGGCACCGTGCGAAACGATTTTATTACCAGTTACTTCAAATATTAGCATTCCTTTGGCTTCTGTGTCTACAGGTAGGGGCGTTTCGCTAGCCCCTGAAAGTGGCGCAGTAAAATAGTAATCTGCTTCTTGCACTAATTGAGCTCTCAATTCACCTGCACCTTCTGCCAGACTGTGAATATTGGCATATATATTTCTTGCTCTCAAGTCTGCCACTTGGGTGGCGTCCAATGTAAATTTATTTTGACTCGCTTGGAAAGCACCAGAGCGCATGTCTAGATCTAAATCTGAAGTTAATAAAAAGCTGACATCTCCAGTAGCACCGATTGGTGCAGTATGCAAGTGCGCACCACCAGCAATATCAATGTTTAAGTTTCCACTTAAGTTATTATATGATCCACTGATAATTAACTGATCACCTAATAGTTCTCCTTTCAAGGCACCGTAAGCAGTAGTGGTTACGTGTGGTATTTCAAATATCCCCAGAAGGTTACCATGAAAGACAATTTGTGCTTCCGGCAATAATTGCCCGCGTAGCTCTCCTCCTGTATTTCCAATGGTATGGATATTGATGTACATACCTCTAGTCATTAGAGCAGTTCGTTGTTCACTGGTTAAGGCAAAACTGTTCTGACCTGGCTCCAGCGTACCTCCTTGCATATCACTGTCAAAAGTGGCATCCAAGATGATAGAAACGGGACCATTAGACCCTGCCAATGCAGTATGTAAGTGTAAGCCACCAGCAATGTCAGTTGCGACCGCACTTTCTAAACCATCAAAACGGCCACTGACAATGAGACTATCTCCCACCAATTCCGCTTGAATACTTCCAGAGGCGCTACTCACTACGGTCGGATTTTCATTACTTCCGGATAAATGAGCTCTAAAAAGCGTTTGAGCCATTGTACTAGCTTGTCCTCTTAATTCGCCACCTGGGAATTTTGTAGAGTGTAAGTTGGCATAATAAGCCCTTTGTTCTAATCTTAATTTTTGATCTGCGCTTAAAAGAAAGGCATTATCCGCTACTGCGAAGGTACCGCTTCTCAAGTCTGCACTTGTAGCAGCATTGAGAAAGATATCAACCATTCCATTGGCGCCAGCCATTGCGGTATGTAGGTGAGCTCCACCAGCAATATTTGCATCAAAATCTCCTTCTAGGCCAGAAAAAGCACCAGATACATAAAGGCTGTCTCCACGTACTTCCATGGCTAGTGCTCCGGCAGCGGTAGTCATGGCTACGGGTACCTCGTTGCTACCTAGCAGGTTCATATAATAATATGCATCTGCTTGGGGTAATAGTTGCCCACGTAATTCTCCACCTCCATAAACAGTAGAGTGTAGGTTGGCATAAATTCGACGTTCTCGTAAAGCTGTAGCAACACTATCTGGGATCGTGAAGGTATTGGCAAGTGCAAGAAATTGTCCGCTTTTACCATCTAGGTTCAAAGGAGCATTTAGGCGTACTGCAATGCCTCCATTTTCTCCAGCATAACCGAAATGTAGATGAGCACCTCCGGCAATGGTTACATCAAAAAGGCCTTCTAGATTATTGAAATCTCCGGTAACAACTAAGGTGTTTCCTGTTAAGGTTGCTTGAATATTTCCACTAGCGTCCGAGTGTACAGGTAGCACTTCGTGCCGGCCAGATAAGGTCGCTTTAAATACTTCTTGAGCATTTATATTTGGGAAAATAAATAATAGACTTAGTAAGAATAAATAAAATTGTTTCATAAATAAAAATTTGGCTTTTGAATATTGTAGGCGGTGCCTACAATTAAATGTTCGCTATTTCAGGTATAACTACGAAGTAGAGCGGGTGTTCGGTTTTATTTTTTTTAAGTTTTCCCTAAAAAGATCATTGAAAGTCTTATTTTGACGGCATGAATAATGACTTGACAGTCCAGTCTGGAGATATCTCTGTTCGAATTGTTAAGCTTCTGAAAGCGAGAGATCGCTCAGGAGTCACCTTATTATACGAGCATTACTCGCCCGCCTTATTTAAAATATTATTGGAAAGGTTGGGGTCCAGAGAAATTGCGCAAGAAGCCTTACAAGATATATTTTTGAAGATTTGGTCGAATATTGAGCAGTATGATGCAGAGAAGGGGCGATTCTTCACTTGGATGGTTCGAATTACCAAGAATTATGCCATCGATGTACTTCGATCGAAAAAATATAAGCAGAAAAGTAAAACGGATGAGCTACCTGATTACGTATCTAATAACAGCGGGCTCAGTGAAGAGGCGTATATCCAGGATAGTGGCCTTCGGAAGGTATTGAAAAATTTATCCGAAGAAGAGCAAAAAATTATCCACCTCCTTTATTTTAAAGGACATACACATAGGGAAGCTAGTAAAGCATTAGATATTCCTTTAGGTACCATAAAAACTCGGACGCGCAAAGCCATCAAAACCCTTCGATCAATTTTAGGAGAAGAAGGCTTGCTCCGCTTTTTATTTTTTTAATCAGCTAAGTAAAACATAAAAAATAACTTTTCGATTTGGACGGAATCTTTTATACTAATGCCACGTTAAAAATACTCGCCATAGCTAGGCTATGTCTGTGTTTTTTGCCTTGTCTTAGCACAAAATCTTCTCGGTTAAAATGCGAAATTTATTCGTTGCGTTTTGCTAAACAAAAAAAGTATCCGTGAATTTAAAGGAATACATATCGTCCGGCATACTTGAGTCCTACTTAATTGGGGAGCTTAGTTCAGAGGAAACTAAGCAAGTAGAGGCTATGGCTGCCGAGCATCCCGAAGTGAAAAAGGAATTGCAGCGTATTGAATTGGCTTTAGAGCAATACGCGGTTCTATATGGTACCTTACCACCAGCTGGAACGCTAGCCAATATTCAATCTAAAATCCCAGTTGCTAACTTATCCGATTCCAACACCAACTCAACGCCGAGTAAAGGTGCATTTATAGGTGTAGTGCTAATTGCCTTTGTCGCTAGCATTCTAGCAGGATGGTTCTATAACAATTGGAATCAGAGTACGGAACAAATAGAACAGGGCCAAGAAGAGTTGATCGCCTTACAAGCCGATTGTGAACTACAGAGCGAACGAATAGAACGCCAATCAGCACTTATTGATCTATTATTGAGCCCTAGCACACAAAGCGTACAAATGCAAGGGACAGAAAATGCTCCAGAAGCCATCGCTCAGGTCTTTTTTAATCTTAATACGCAAGAAGTATATTTAGATACCGGTTCTTTACCCGAACCCGCTTCAGACAAGTCTTATCAGTTATGGGCCTTAATTGATGGCCAACCTATCGATATGGGCGTTTTTGAACTTAATAGCACCAGTGATGAATTAAAGGCGGTTCCTTTTATTGAAGGGGCACAAACTTATGCGGTAACCTTGGAAGAAAGTGGTGGAAGCCCTACTCCAAATTTAGAGCAGCTATTTGTTATTGGGAACGTAAGTTGATAGATAGCTGTAATTGGATAGCCGAAGTTTGAAAACTTCGACTATCCAACTTTAGATTGATTTTAAAGTGTCATGCCACCGAGGTAAGCAAATATTTTCTCTCCTAATTGATCCCCATATTCAGAATTGGTAAAGACAACGAATCCCCAATCTTTTTCGGTGTTTAACAGATAAAAGCAAGTGAATCCATCATTGCTTCCACTATGAAAATAAGTATTTTGTAAGCCTTGATTACCACTTACCAGTCCAAAAGAATAGAAGGCTTGTAGTTCATCCGATGGTTCAGATAATTTAGATTGAGGAGAATATAGTTCTTGGTAACTAGCTGAGGAAAGTAGTCCTTCCTGCATAAAAGTAATCATCCACTTAGAAAAATCGATCGCCTCCGTATGAATCGAAGATGCAGCTACAAAAACCTTATCATCCTTTTTATACCAGTAATTATTTTTCCAATCTATCCATTGTCCATTTTTATTGTAAGGTTCTGCTCTGTTCTCTCGAGTGTAAGGAGTCTGAATGAAAACCGTATGCTCCATACCAATAGGCCGGGCTATTTTTGTTTGAAAAGCTGCTTCTAGGTCTTTCCAATTACCACCCGCTAGATCTTTTAAAACAAAGGCAAGGTATTGATAACCTTCACCGGAGTATTCAAAGTTACTGCCGGGATCAAATTTAATTTTGAGCTTTTTACCGGGCTCGTTTTCTCTCCAGTTGGGCAAGCCTGAACGATGACTAAGGACCATTCTTGCAGTTATTTTTTTGTGCCGATCGTCTTCCACTAGATCAGGATAAGTCGAATATTCATAAAGTGGCCGATCTAAATCCAATTGACCTTCTTCTACGTATTTCAAGACTAAAAAAGCAAACAAAGATTTTGAAATAGAAGCCCCTTCAAAGATGGTTTGATCTGTAATGGGTATTTGTTGTTCTACATTTGCATAACCAAAAGTATTGTGGTGTTGGACCTTCCCATCATTAATAATAGCCAAGGATAAACCGGGGACATTATTATTGGTCATTTCTGATTGAATAAAATGATTAAACGAATCAATCGAAATAGGCGCTCCATTAAAGTCAGCTACCTCACTAGTATGGGTAGGGCTACAATGATGAAAAGTTATAAATATAAAGCACCATAAAAACAGGGTACGTATTTTTGGATACATCATCAGGTTTGCTTTATTAAACAGACTCTTAGAACTTTTAAAAGTTTCAATGTTACTAGTTTAATTTAAACTGGACACCTTTTATTTCGTCCATGCACGCCAGTTTGGGCTGCTGGGATGGATTATTAAAAAAAGTACGTGCTACTTCCATGGCACAGGTATTGCTCCAGTTAGTGGTAACGGTATGCTTCCAACCGGGGAAAATAATGTGGAAACTATTTGGAAGTCCTTTTTGCATCGCCTTGGCCCAATGCGGAGGGGTGAGTTCATCATATTGACCATTCATCAATAGTACTGGGATGTCACTTTTTATGGCTTGATCTTCTTTTGGGCGAGCTGGTTTGACACCCCAGATCTCACATATGTCGGTATTGTAGACGGCTGGTGATAGGCCTTTAATAATGGGATATTTATCTTCCTCCTTTTGGATGGTTTTTTGGTCAGAAAATGGGTATTCTTCTGCACACCAGACCGAGAGTCGCATCCCTACTCCCGCTCCAGAACCAGCTTCCTCAAAGAGGTCTGCTAGTCTTGTTTGTATGACCGAATAATCTCCGTCCAATATACGCTCTATTTCAAGTGGAATATTGGGTACGTCGCCCGTCGATGCAGCGGTGAAAACAGTTATTAAATCTCTGCCACGAAGTTTAAAAAACTCTGATTCTTTGGTCTTAGGATTGATTGCTTGAATTTCTAAAGGGGCGGTGTTTTTACTTTCCAAAAAGTTGAAAAACCGTTCTTTAAGTGCTGGGAATCTACTGTTACAATCCGGATCATTCGCACAATCTGTAAGTAATTGATCTACCGCTTGAATGAGGTTAAAATTGCTTTCTTCATCATATTTTGAGGCCAGAGGAAGGGCTCCATCCATCACTACACTCCGTATGCCTTCCGGGTAATCCCTCATCAGCACCTGTGCAATTTTTGTACTGTAAGAAATGGTTAATAAATTATACGTTTTTAAGCCTAATACTTTTCGTAAATCTGCAATATCTGCGGCAATTTCTTTGGTATGATATCCATTTAAATCGATACCTTTTGCGATTAACCGATCTTTACATTCAGAAGCCGCAGCTGTCAGAATACTATCTTTTTTGATTTCATCAAAATTGGGTGAATTGGTAATAGATATGGCCTTAGACCATTCTGGACAATCTAAGTGGGGCTTTGAATAAAGCGTACCCCGCAGCTCAAATAAAATAAAATGTCGGTCATCCAAGTAGCGATAATAATTCATGTAAGGAGCTGAAGTCATCGTGGTATAGCCTGGACCACCAACCGTGTAAATTATCGGATCAGCTTTTGGATTAGGATTCCTACTTTTAAAAATATAAACAGGGAGTTGAATGCTTTTGCTCTGGGGATCCGTTCGGTTTTCTGGAACAATTAAATAGCCAAATTGGTATTCTTGATCCTTTTTAATGCCTATTGGGGGCATTTTTGCTGTTATGAAGCGTGGTGCAAAACTAGATTCAAGTATTTGAGGTCGAGTGCAGCAACTGAGGAAAACAAGTAATGAAATGGAGAAAAGTAATGGTGATTTCATGATATCGGATGATTTTACTTCAAAGGAATATATTAATTGTTAGCGTGCCATTCACATTTGTTAACAAATCCAAATAGCTTTTGTATACATACGTATCATTCTTTTACCTGGACTTTATTCGACTCAAGCTTTGTTCGGCTACGCCCAAATAGGAAGCGATCATCTTTTGAGGCACTTGTAGCAATAATTGTGAGTGGTTTTGAATTAACCTTTGATACCGTTCTCGCAAATCATTGGTTTGAAAATCAATCAGCCGTTCGACTATTTTTAGATAAGCACTTTCGGTAATCAGGCGCCCAAGTCTTTCAAATTCATAACAATTTACATCCGTTAAAGCTTGAATGTATGAATCACTCTGTTGGCCGTTTAGATAGCTTTGATAATCAGTGGTAAACCATTTTTCTGTATAAAAATAATGAGTGTATTCCTGACCATCTACCAAGCGGTAGGCCCTCATCAAGCCCTGATCCAGAAAAATCATTTTTCGGCTTACTTTTCCTGGCTAATCTCTCGCCACCCACCATAATGGTCCAACAGCCAATAATAAAATAATTACATTAAAAAAGGCATTAGAGGGATTCCCTGAAGCAATTGAACCTGCACTATCCAGAAAAAACCAAGATAAGAGGCCAATTAATACCGTCTTGCGTACTGCTTCAGGGGTGTGATCATAAACCCAGCTGGAAAGCAACCAAATCATCACGCCCCAGCCCAAAAGAAAACCACCCGTCAGAGCAGATAGGAACCGAGTATCTGGTGAGGTATAGCTTGTAGCGCCATCTATTGGCCAACTCAGCAGATCTAGGGTCCAGCGTGCGGGCTCTGAGGTAGCTTCCATAGTGCCCAAAAAGAAAATGGGCCCAAAAGAACCAACCACAATGGCCGTGATTTTTAACCAAAATTTATGGAATGTTTTAGACCGTATTTTTGATGGAGAATGGGTGTCACTCATAATTATTGCTTTTAGTGTTTATTTAATGACACAAGGATAAACCCTTTTAGGAAGCAATTTTAGACGGTAACGTACAATCTCTAGTCTATCCAAGAGATATTTACTTTTTCCAGCTATAAAAAAAGAAAAGCACTCCAATCAATAAAGCAAATCCGCCAGCATAAATATGCGACGTTGATAAACCAACTACATTGACAATTGGCTGTAAGGCGATAGGAGAGAAGAATTGCCCCAAAAATACTGCACCCGTCATACCTCCCATGATTCGCCCACGGTTGTGCGGCTTAGAAAGGGACAATAAATAGAGAGAAGTATTGGGCATTAACAAACCAATACCCGAACAGGCAAAAGCGGTAAAAATAGCTACACTAAACACCGTATTGGAAATGCCTACCAAAATAAATCCAAGCCCGAAGATGATGAATAGAATGCTATAGATCTGATTGAAATGTAAATGTGGCTTAATCCGATTGTAAAAGAAAGAAGCCACTGCGGCAAAAAAAGTACCCACAATCAAGCCAATACTAGTCATCAAACCATCAGCAGCCCCTAAAGAACGCAATAAAAAGGGCGATTGCACAGGAATGATATAAAATAAGAGCATGCCCAGGAAGATGGTGGTGTAAATCAAATATTGTAATGACCTAATATTAGTACTGTCTGCTGACTCTTGATTGGGTGAAGTCCGCTCTTCCTGCGTCGGTTCAGGTTCATAAAGAACCTTAGCAGCTAGTAGGAAAATGAGTAAGGATGCTAAATATACGCCGAATGGATAGCGCCAACTGATGCCTGCTAAATAACCCGCAATAGTAACAAAAACGGTACCTCCAAAGGCCATAAATGCACCTTGGATTCCAAGGAAATCCATGCGCTCTTTACCTTGTAGGTAATCCCCAACTAATGCGGTGGCACCGGTCATAATAATGCTCACTGCTAGACCTAGAAATGCCCGACTGACTAAGATCCAGTATAAGTTATTGAGGAAGAGGCCAGATGCACCAGCAATGGCATAAACGATAATCGTGCCTAGAATCAGCTTCTTTTTACTGTAGTTGTCCAATAACCAACCCGCAACTGGTGCAAATAGAGCAATAAACAAAGCAGGCATGGTAATCACCAGTTTGGTCAATAATTCTGCATTGGGGTAATCTGCAAAGAAGTCTCGCATCGCAGGCAAGGCCGGAGCAACCGTCGCGCCCGCCATCACGGTCAAAGAGGAGATTAAGAGCAGGGTTGCTTTTAAAAGTTTCATGCAAGAGATTAAAGGAGTTTATTTCAAATAGCTTCTTAATATTTCGGCTATCAGTTATCTAAATAAAAAGAGCAGAACCAATATCTCTGATTCTGCCCTTATTATTTAGTATCTCAAAAAGGATTACACCAATAACCGAATTGGATCTTCGATGATACCTTTAAATGTTTGTAAGAATTGGGCGGCGGTTGCGCCGTCTACTACACGGTGGTCACAAGAAAGCGTAACTTTCATGCGATTGCCCACTACGATGTTCCCATCTTTTACAACTGGCTTTTGAATGATACCACCGACCGCCATAATACAGGCATCAGGTGGATTAATGATGGCAGTGAATTCTTCGATACCAAACATACCCAAATTAGAAATGGTAAAGGTGTTACCTTGCATTTCGTCTGGAGTTAGTTTGCGCTCTTTAGCTTTTCCGGCCATTACTTTGATCTCAGATTTAATTTGAGACAAAGACTTCATGTCTGCATATTTCACAACAGGAACTAGAAGGCCATCTTCTACTGCTACCGCTACACCTACGTTGACATCTTTGTTGTAACGAATTTTGTCACCCAACCAAGAAGCATTAATTGCAGGATGTAGTCGCAATGCTACCGCAGCAGCTTTTACTACAAAATCATTAAATGAAATCTTAACTGGTGCCACCTCATTCAATCGCTTGCGCATTTGCATCATTTTATCCATATCCATTTCAATGGTCAGGTAAAAATGAGGTGCAGAGAATTTACTTTCTCCCAAACGACGCGCAATAACTTTACGCATTTGAGAAACACCTTTATCTTCAAAGTTAGCTTCACCACCGTTGAATCCAAATGCTGGTACCGCAGGTTCTGCTGGAGCAGCCGGTGCTGGTTTAGCTGGTGCTTCTTTTTCTACAGCTGGAGCGGGTGCTGCAGGAGCAGCCTGCTTCGTGTCTAAGAAAGCTTCAATATCTCTTTTGACGATGCGGCCTTGTTCGCCACTACCATCTACTTTAGATAGGTCGATGCCAGCATCACTAGCCATGCTCCGAGCTAAAGGAGATACTTTTAAGCGCTGATCACTGCCACTAGTAGATGATGTACTGGTTTGGGTAGTCGTTTCTGCTGGAGCCTCTGGTGTTGGTGCTTCCGGAGTAGAAGGTTCTTCTGCGCTACTTCCGTTGCTACCTGCCGCTTCAATAGCTGCTTTCCAATCTTCTCCTTCCTCACCAATAACGGCAATAACGCCATCAACTGGGACCGGACCCTCTTTTACAGCAATGTGTAGCAAAACGCCATCAAAAAAGCTATCAAGCTCCATTGTTGCTTTATCGGTTTCAACTTCTGCCAGTGTTTCACCACTTTCAACAGCTTCTCCTTCTTCTTTTAGCCAACCTATAATGTTACCTTCTTCCATGGTGTCACTCATGAGAGGCATGCGAATGACTTCTGCCATAATCTATATTTTTATTGCTTAATGTTTCGAATTATTGATCAAGATTTAAGATGGGTTTATTGCAGTAGTTTAAGAAACTACCAGCACCCATTTTTTATCTAGCGCTCAAATTTAAGTTAATACATACAGTTGACAAATTTTGTTCAAGTTTTTTTCGTGCTATTCCAACAAACATTGGACAAAATAGGGCGGATTAGGGTCTTTAAATTGAGATTGTAACATAAACGAAACTTCTAAGCTCCTTCTTATTAAAGAAAAACTTACTTTTGAGTTATGAATTTTTCATCTAAACATATTGAAGCAGCAGTCAATGCTTTTGCGAGCTTACCTGGAATAGGGAAAAAGACGGCGCTGCGTTTGGTACTACATTTAGTAGACCGAGAAAAAGAGATTACGGAGCAATTCGCCAACGATATTTTAAAAATGCGTCAAGAGATTAAGCAATGTAAAAAATGTCATAATCTCTCAGACGATCAGCTTTGTGTAATCTGCGCAGATCAGCGCCGACAGCAAAAACTGATTTGTGTAGTAGAAAGTATTAGAGATGTTATGGCTATAGAAAATACCGGTCAATATCGGGGGCTTTATCATGTATTAGGTGGCGTGATTTCACCAATCGAAGGTATCGGGCCAGAGCAACTTAATATTGATTCTTTAATGCAACGAGTTGATGAAGAAGGCGTCGAAGAAATTATTATGGCCGTTAGCCCGACCATCGAAGGCGATACGACCATCTTTTTCCTAAATAAGCAGCTGCAATCCCGTCCGGTTCGGGTGAGTACGATTGCTCGTGGCGTAGCTTTTGGCGGAGAGTTAGAATATGCAGATGGCCTTACCTTAGGACGTTCTATTTTGGCTAGGACGCCTTACAAAAATCAATAAGTTCTGTAAAAAAATCTTCATAGCTTAAGACGTAATAAATTGTTATTGATCCTAAGCAGTTTACTAGTTGAAAAGAGGAGGACTTAAGGAGGCGAAACCACTTTAATTAAGTTTTGGGCTATCATTAAGTTGAAAATCCTTTCGTTCAGATAAATCATTAAAGAAGCATCATGGCCGCTCAACCAGCCTTGCAACTCTCTATTATCATTGTCAACTACAATGTTCGGTACTTCCTCGAGCAGGCATTGTGGGCAGTACAATTAGCGGCAAAGGATATTCAGCATGAGATTTGGTTGGTGGACAATGACTCTAAAGATGATTCCCTCACGATGGTTCGAGAACGGTTCCCAGCGGTGAAAATTATTGCTAACAAAGACAACCCTGGCTTCTCAATTGCCAACAATCAGGCCATCCGTCAGGCTCAAGGCGAACACATTCTACTGCTTAATCCAGATACAATAGTCCGAGAAGATACTTTTCATAAGTGCTTAGCTTTTATGGAGCATCACCCCAACGCCGGTGCACTCGGCGTACGGATGTTGGATGGGTCAGGACAGTTTTTGCCAGAATCTAAACGAGGATTTCCGACGCCTTTTGTTGCCTTCTGTAAAACTTTTGGTTTGTCAAAACTCTTTCCAAAATCTGAAATGTTCAATCGTTATCATTTGGGATTCCTTTCGGAAAAAGAAAACCATGTTGTTGAAGTTTTGGCCGGTGCTTTTATGTGGATGCGTAAAGAGGTATTAGATGAAGTTGGCTTATTGGAC
>CAXIDD010000061.1:0-14033 GCA_964021975.1 uncultured Saprospirales bacterium
GCTTTATCAGCTCAGATTTTAGATAGAAATGGAAATGTAATAGGCCAAATTAATACACCGGCCAACCAAACCAATAGCTGGAAAAGGACCAGAGGTGCGGCTAACTTACCCAAAGGAGCTGTAGCCATCAAAGTATGGATGACTAGACAAGATCGTTCTGCAGCGGCACCCAAAGATGCCATTGCCTATTTTGATAACCTTTGCCTTTCCTTTGACTGTGAATGTAAAACACCAGCTCCAAAAGACGAAGAGAATTCGTCTGGCGGCGAGTCAGATTGTTGCCAAGGAGCGGTTTCTGATTTAGAAGATGTTAGAAATAGTTCTTTCTCCGTTGGGCAAACAATTAACTCAAGAGGCCGATCTTTCAAAGTAGAGACTTTTAGGAGCTCCAATGGCAGTATTGGACATGGGCCGGCAAGAATGGTGAAGCCAGGGAGTCCATTTCGTGGAAATGCCTTATTAACCAGTAATTCTACCTTGGCTTTTCAAATAAAGCGAAGTACTGATTGTATCACTTTTTTTGCAGCTAATAAAGGTGGTTCAGTAGTCGTGGAGATAAATGGCAAAGAAAAACGCTTTAATCGGCCAGGAGATCTTCGGAGTTTCACTTTAGCTGGCGTGCAAGTACAAATAAGTGGAAATCCATCTCAGGGAAGCCAATGGACTGTATCCGGTTCGGTGCGCTCGTTTAAAATTGGAGGTTCTGAATTGTTGTTAGATGATCTTTGTTTTTAAATGCTTTTAGACACCAAAGGGTCTGCTACTTTGCCTAAGTAGCAGACCGTATTCTTTTCCACTATTCTCCCGAATACATCCAAAGTGTTTCGATGTTTTTACCCCAGCAATAACTCTTTTCTAGAATTGGAATTTTTAACTGACAAGTAGTTGTCAGATCAAAATTAAAGGCTTCAAAATTACAGCGTAGATTATCCATATAAATAATCCGTCCACCAGTGACATCTGCTAGGCAGATGTATTCTGAAAAAGCAGAAGTATTGTTATAAGAAGAATTTAGAAAGGTCAATACATTAATAGTAATTCCTTTTCGTGCTAGCTTTTCAGCAAAAGCACAAACGTCCAAGCCTGCTTCTCGGCAGGTGTTGGCACCGTCACTAATCAAGAAAAGAGTCTTTGGTGTATCCAGTGAATCGATAAATAATTCAGGTGTATTCATTAACCTGGTCAACATGGGAGTGGTACCGTCCGGGATTAAAAAACGGAGATCTGTATCTAACTCCTTTTTAGTCATAGAGCCTGTTCTTTTCCATTTTGCGGGCTCATCAGGGCAATCACCGCCTATGGTTCCAATTCCTAAGGCCATGTTTTCAGGGAACTCTTTTACCATTTTTCTACTCAAGTCTTTCATAACTGCAAAACGGGTATCTCCCATACAAAGTACTTTTTCAGCGACCATAGAGCCAGAAATATCTACTAAGAAGGCCAATTCACTGAATTTATGCAATTCCAAAGTATTGGAGATGGTACGGTGCATGTACAGGAAAGTTGGTCCGGTTTGATTCTTGGCTTTAGCGCCTTTAGTAGGCTTGTGAAACTTGAGTGGTAAGTTGAGCGAGTCACTCAGCGTTTTATAATTATAAAAGGCGGCACCATTGTCGGAGTCCATTTCGAGTGCCTGACTAAAATACGCATGGGCAGCTTCTAAATCATGCTTACGAACGTGGATATGTGCCTCTAGCTTAGAGCCCTTATGTTGATTCCTGGATTGGTTCATAATTTGCAAATATCCTAAGGTATTCAACATAATACTTTGGACAGCAGGGGTGTCAGGTATTTGATTTAAAGCCTGTGTTACCAGCTGATGAGCTGGACCATAATCTTGATTATAACTATAAACCATACCTTTCAAGAAGTGCGTAATGGCACTTTTATAGGCATAATCTGGCGCGTGTCGCTGGAGTTGACTTTTGGCTTGATCCATTAGCTTTATGGCAGAAGAAGCATTTCCTAGTCGGCCTTCACTAAGGCCATAAGCTAACGTAAAGTGAAAATTGTCAGGAAGTATTTGATACGCTTGTCGGAACTTGGCGTTGGCTCTTTTTACTTGTCCTTCGGCGTAAAGTAATGAGCCTTGGTAATGCTCACTGTATGCTTTTTTTAAATTAGGAGGCTGCACAACCTTAGCGGAAGGGCTAAAAAAGGTAGTGGATAAATATACCATGAAATATAATCGGCCAATGTTGAGGAGCATAACCCAAAACTACAACTTTTGTCGCAGTAGTCGTTTACCAAATTTATAAAATAACGGGCCGGATAATCACATCAACCCTTCGGTTCCTAAGTTTACCCTCCCAGGTAGAATTATCATAGATCGGATTGAGTTCGCCAAACTCCTCTATGGAAATTTGTTCTTCTCGGATGAGAAAGTTTTTTAATAATTCCGTGATGGCTGATTGGCAGCGCATTTCAGATAACCATTGATTGTACTCTCGGCCACCAATATCGTCTGTATGTCCGTGGACGCTGATTTCATGTTGATCAATATCTGGTATCTCCTCTAGGAATTTTGCCAATTCTTGTTTTTGGTTACCGGTGATGTAATAATTGCCGCCACCATAATAAATGCTAAAGATGTAATAGGGAGGCCTTTCCGTTTCTTGTGCCAGGGCTGAAAAGGCAGTACAAAATAATACAATAAGGATACTCCAAGACTTCATAACTCAGGCTTTTGGTCAGATGGGGAATAGCTTCTTAGTTAATAAGATAAGAAAATCTTGGCAGAAATGTTGAGGTGAAACTGTTAAGAGGGCCTTTAAGTAGAAAAAAAAAGCCTTTGATTATAGGATTGGCAATTGTATTTTTCCAAAAGCGACCATAATTTGTAAGGCAATAAACGGTGCCAAAAAGCCTACCATATAACCACCATAAAGCTCATTGGGCTCATAATTTTGTAAATAATACCGACAAGTTCCCAAGACACCAGCTATGATGATTACTCCTAAAAGGAGATTAAGCACGCTGATTTGAAACACACCAATAAACGGTATTAGGACTACAAAAGCATTGTTCTGAATAAAGACCATAGTCAGGACAATCATCGAAATTAGCGCAGCGATACCTACGGTGTGAATACTGATTTTGGAAAAAATATTAATCAAAAAAGCCAAAAAGAGGGCAACAGTTGCACCCAGCATAAAGGTTGCATAAAGAGGCGGAATAATGGAGCTATCCCAAAAATTCCTAAAAAGCCACAAATAAAAAATACCAGTAATGATGTAAGGCCCTGTCCGGTCCATTTTATCCTCTAAATTTAAGGTTCGAACCATACCTAAAAAATATAACATCAAAATAGATAGGAATGGAATGAAGAAAGTCGATAAAAAGATTCGGAGGATTAGAATTTTACTTTTAGGGTTATAAATATCATTGGCCCCAAAAGCATAGGGATCCACCAAAATCAGTAGGACCAAACTATAGGTCAAAATGAGTAATGGATGAAACAAAAACGAAACAGTCTTGGCTATTGCCTTGGTCATTATGCTAATTTATTGAAACGCAAAGGTACACAGATATAAATATTATTGAGGAAGTAAATGCTTAATTATTCCAATTAAGTTAGGGCTTGTTTGTTTTATTTTTTGCAATTTTGATAGACTTAATCAGCTATATTATGAATTTAGAACGCTTACTTGAGAATACCATGTTTACATTAGGATCATTCGAGGTAAGTGTCTCCATGTTTATATTGGCTGTTTTTGCCTTATTAGCTGCTATCGTTTTACACCGTATTTTTTTCGTACGAATTCTACCCAGCTTATTACGAAAACAAAAAATAAGTCCTGAAAAAAGACGGAGACTACTGCGAAGTTTCAATTTCACGTTATTTGTTCTATTACTATTAAGCTTATGGTCGATCACTGGTATTGATCTCAACATAGAGGGTCTAGCAGAAAGTACAGTTGACCCTGAAAGTGAGGTGCCTTCAAATACTTATATTACCCTTACCGTAACGACCATTTTGGGGTCTTTTTTAGTTTGGCAGCTCGCCAGTTTCCTACTTATCTTGTTTGATACACTTCCGGTAGAGCATTATTTTGTTGGAAATAGGATTGATTTGTATCGAAAACCAGTGCCAGAAAACGTTAAAGAAAAAGAGTACGGTCGAGCCAAGCGCAATTTTCGATACTTTATACAAACATTAGCCGTACTACTGATTATTTCAATCTTGAATATTGATTTTAAACTAGTCAGCTTTACGATTAGTGAAAATCAGTTTACACTCAGGGTGTCCAATATCATTTCGGCCATCTTGATTATACTTTTAGCCAGGATTATTATCTGGTTGGTTGTTAGAATTTTTCTATCCAGGATTTACTCGAACCAAAAAATAGATTCAGGCTCTCAATTCGCCATCACACAGCTCTTTCAGTACATAGTTTACTTTATAGCATTTTTAATGATTTTAAATGTAATGGGTATGAACCCGACCTTGATTGCGGGTAGTGCTGCTGCCTTATTATTGGGGGTAGGTCTGGGCTTACAACAGACCTTTAACGATTTTTTCTCAGGGATTTTACTGCTTTTCGAGCGTTCTGTAGAGGTAGGAGATGTCGTTGATGTAGAAGGTTTAGTTGGTACGGTACGTCGGATTGGCTTGCGTACTTCACAAGTGCAAACATTAGATAATCTAACGGTAATCGTACCGAATTCTAAGCTGGTTACCAATACAGTGACCAATTGGAGTCATACAGATTACTTAGCTCGGTTTTCGGTTAATATTGGGGTGGCTTACGGGACAGATACGCTACTCGTGAAAAACCTTCTAATGGAGGTAGCAAAAGCACATGATAAAGTAATGAACTTTCCCTCTCCTTTTATACGCTTTGTCAATTTTGGAGATTCCTCTTTAGACTTCGAACTTTTCTTCTGGTCTTCAGAATTGGTACCTATTGAGAACATCAAAAGTGATCTGCGTTTTGCTATTGACGAATCTTTTCGAGCGAATGGTGTGGAAATACCTTTTCCACAAAGAGACCTGTGGCTTAAGAACCCAAAAGACTTAAAAAATGGGCCAGACGGTCCTTAAAAATCAAAGTCACGACCTTGACGGCAATTTAACATATCGAACAAAGGGCGTTAAACTTTGGTTAAACGGCAGGTATTAAGGAGTACTTTAGTGTAAATTTATGCGTTGTACAGCTGAAGGTAATACCCAAGGCCATCAATAATTAGAAAGGAGTCATACTAAAATTGACTTTCCAATAAAGTAATAAGTACTCCACGAATAAATTGCTTAACAAATAATTGTTTTAACCATGAAGAAGTTATTATTATCACTCGCATTAGGACTAGCCACTACATTCACGCTTTCTGCACAACGGATTGCCTATGTAGATGTTAACCAAGTGCTAGAGAATATCGTAGAATACAATGAAGCCCAGAGAGAATTAGATCAATTGGCAGGTAGATGGCGGGAAGAGATTGCTAAAGAATACGATAAAATTAAGAGTATGTACAACCGCTACCAAGCGGAGCAAGTCTTACTATCAGATGAAGCCAGAAGACAAAAAGAAGAGGAAATTCTGGAAAAAGAAAAAAGTGTACGGGAGCTACAAAAAAGTCGCTTTGGTCCAGAAGGCTCTTTGTTTAAAAGACGACAAGAGTTGGTACGTCCAATCCAAGATCGCGTTTTTGCCGCTATTGAAGAATACGCCAATGACCGTGGTTTCGATTTTATCTTTGATCAGTCAGGTGCGGCAGGTATGATTTTTGCCAGTCCTAAATATGATAAAACAGAAGATTTGATCAATAAACTAAAGAAGAATTAGATCAAGTTTTTAAGAACACCCAAGCTTTTATTTCGTTCGGTGGTATAAATTCCATAGGATTTTTAAAAGAACATGCAAATTTCTTAGAGAAAGCCTTATTTTTGCCCGCGTTTAGCGGTGCGTTCCATCGAAAGTAAATAAAAAAACACAAAAAGAACATGTGTTTTTAGTAATGGATAAATTCATATTTAGTCATTACTTTATTTAAAAAACCATGAGGAAATGAAACAATCACTTCGTTTCCAGTTAATTAAAAGTTATTAAGCAAATGAAAAAGACAGTTCAATTCGGGAGCATAGCGCTCTTTTTACTATTAGCAGTAGTAAACGTTCAGGCACAAAAATTTGGTTACATCAATACAGCTGAAATTTTAGCTGCTATGCCTGAAGTCAAACAAGCAGAAACCTCAATTGAGAATTTCTCTAGCCAATTACAAAAGAAAGGAGAAGCGGAAGTAGCAAAATTGCAAGCGAAGTTTGGTAAAATCCAGGAAGATATGCAGGCTGGAAAACTTTCTCCGATTCAACAACAAGATGCACAAAAAGAATTGGAGACAGATCAAGCCAACTTAGCCAAGTTTGAGCAAGATATGGTCGCTCAGATTCAAAATAAAAGACAGACAGTGCTTCAACCGATCTATGACAAGCTAAATAAAGCCATTGCAGATGTAGCTAAAGAAAAAGGTTACAATATGGTTTTTGATAAGGCGGTGTTGTTATACACGGAGCCTGGAGACGATGTTAGTGCCCTAGTGAAAGCTAAATTAGGACTATAATTTGCTAGAGCGACATCAACCAATAGGAATCTTTGATTCTGGCATTGGCGGCCTGACGGTCGCCAATGCTATTTTAGAGCATTTGCCTCAGGAATCTCTTATCTATTTTGGGGATACAGCCCACCTTCCCTATGGTGATAAATCTGCTGATGCCATTCGTTATTATTGCCTGAAAATCACCAAGTTTTTACTGGAAAAAAACTGCAAGATGATTGTAGTGGCTTGTAA
Source organism: uncultured Saprospirales bacterium (assembly GCA_964021975.1). Classification (GTDB taxonomy): domain Bacteria; phylum Bacteroidota; class Bacteroidia; order Chitinophagales; family Saprospiraceae; genus DATFKA01. Next base: position 6,790 of record CAXIDD010000061.1, read on the forward strand.
CTCTGCTTCTTCGGTAGCTTATGAAGTGTTATTAGAGTTTTTTCAGGAACAAATTCTTTTTGTCAATGTAGTAGATCCCCTAGTCCAGGTAGCTAGCCAGCAAGATTTTCAAAAAATTGGGGTCATTGCGACCAAGGCCACCATCAATTCTGGTGTTTATCAACAAAAGCTACAAGAAAATTGTCCACAAATGGAAGTGGCTGCGATGGCTACGCCTTTGTTGGCACCAATGATCGAAGAAGGTTTTGTACACAATAAAATAAGTGCACTCGTTTTGGATACCTACTTGGGAAGCCCAGATTTTCAAAATATTGAAGCACTTCTTTTAGCTTGTACCCACTATCCTCTAATCAAATCCGACATCGAAGAATACTACAATCATCAAGTGGCAATTTTTGATAGTGGAGACCTAGTCGCTCAAATTGTCTTCAAACTCCTGCAGGAACACGACCTTTTGAATACCAATCCAAAGCCACAACATCATTTTTATATTTCTGACTATACGACCTCCTTCGAAGACACCGCTCGGCGCTTCTATACCAATGATGTACATTTAGAATATTGTAATATCTGGTAATTTTTCTATCTTGGAAACAGTTTAAAGCGATTTTAAATCAAAAAAAGAGGTTTAAATAACGTCATATCTACATTCCTGAGCATATACACATCAAGCGATTACCAACTAATTAAAACTTATGACGCCTGATAAGTATATCAAAAATTATATTGGTGGAAAACAAATTCCTGCTGATAGTGGAGAATATCTCGATAGTTTGAATCCGGTCACTGGAAAAGTCTATGCCCATTTTCCAGACTCCAATGAGCAAGATGTCCAAAGTGCGCTTTCGGAAGCTCAAAAAGCTAGTCGGCTTTGGATGAATTTCGAATTAGAAAAGCGCTACCGTATTTTAATGCGCCTCGCAGATATTTTGGAACAGGAAATGAAAGTCTTTGCGAAATCAGAAGCCATAGACGTAGGCAAACCTTATAGTATGGCCATGAGTGTAGATGTGCCCCAAGCCTATAGTTGCTTACGCTTTTATGCTACTTCATTACCTCATTATGCCGGTCAGGCTTATTACCAGGAACGCCATTCTATCCACTATACGATTCGCCGTCCTTTAGGAGTAGTGGCTTGTTTCCCACACTGGAGTTTTTCTTTATTGAGCCTTTGTCAATTGTTAGCACCCGCTCTAGTTGCCGGTAATACGGTGCTCGTCGTTGCCCCTGAGTTGACTCCAATGAGTAGTTATTTATTGGCCAAAGCGTGTATTGCTGCTGGTGTGCCGCCTGGAGTAGTCAACATTGTTTATGGGGAAACGGCTCGACTTTCCGAGTTTATTTTTAAGGAACCCTTGATACAAGGAATTGCTTATGCTGGGGATGCTGCTTTAGGAGAAAAATTGGCAAAAAATAATCAAAACCCTTTCAGGAAAACCAGTTTTAGTCTGGCTGCAAAAAATCCAGCCATTATTTTTGCGGATTGTAACTTCCACAAAATGATTGTGGAAACGCTCCGTAGTAGTTTTTCTAATAATGGTCAACATCCCTATAGTACCTCCCGCTTATTGGTCGAAAGAACGATCTATGAATCTTTTAAAGAAGAACTACTTAAGCGAACACAGTTTTTAAAAATTGGTGATACCCTTTCTACTACTACAGATTTAGGAGCAATTATTTCTAAAGAAAAACTGGAACGATTAGAGTCCTACATTACCTTAGCTGAGCTAGAAGGAGGAAAAATACTCTGTGGTGGGAAAGCATTGGATTTAAATGGTGATTTGGCGGAAGGTTTTTTCTTCCGACCGGCACTGATTGAAGGCTTAGAGCAGAGTTCAAGAATCAATCAAGAAGATATCTTTGGCCCTATTGTCACTATGGCTCCTTTTGATAACGATGAAGAAGCCCTGCAAATGGCCAATGCCTCGCCTTATGCAAAAGCCGCCAGTATTTGGACCCAAAATACGGGAAGAGCAAGTAAGTTGGCCGAACGACTTAACGCTGGCTTAGTCTGGATAAATTCTTGGATGCTTAAAGAAGATCGCGCTTCTTTTACTCCTTTTGCCAACTCAGGCAACGCTCCATTAGGAGGTATGGAAGCCCTCCACTTTTTTACGGTAAAAAAGACCATTGGACAGCCACTTTAAAAGGACAAAATTACGATGGTAAAGAAAATAATATTACGGCTAAGTCTAACTGGAGTGCTGCTATTCAGCCTATCCTTGGTTGATGTCTGGATAGTTACTACTTTTACTAAGTAGAAAATGCTTAAGATATACTCTAAATGCAAATGCCATTCAATCAAGCTTATCCGGCGCCAAGACCAGGGTCTAAAAGCCTGGTGATTTCTATTTTATTTGGCCTTTTTATTGCCTTGTTTTTGTGGTTTTTTGAACCTTTTGATATCAATAATTGGAGATATGAACAATGGAAACTACTCTTCTATGGATTGATCACGACGCTGGTCTTATTGGTGTTTCTTTATGTATTACCTTTATTATTTCCAACTTTTTTTTCTGACCAAAATTGGAAGCTAAAGCACCAGCTTTTATGGTATGGGCTTATCCTTTTTGTCATTGCCACCCTGAATGGTATTTACACCAACATCATCAATGCTTATCCTTTTAGCTGGAAGATGTATTGGTGGATGATTAACCGCACATTTGCACTTGGAGGAATACCCATTGCGTTTATAATATTGACCGACTTCCAACGCAAAGTTGTTTCGAATAATAAGGAAGCGGCCAAAATCCTCCCAATTGGTCAATACCCAGAGAACGGAGAAGAAACCCCGGCGCATCAAATCAGGACTGATTTAAAAGAAGAAAGCTTTTACCTCATGCCGGATAGTTTATATTATGCCACGGCCGTTGGCAATTATATTGATCTATTTATACAAGAAGGAGCAATCATCAAACGACAAACTTATCGACTTTCGCTTTCATCCTTCGAAACTCAATTAGAATCTTCATCCCTGGTCCGTTGCCATCGTTCCTATTTGGTCAACTTAAATAAGGTGCAAAACATTACAGGAAATGCTCAGGGTTTAAAATTAACCTTGGGAAATAAGTTGGAAAGTGTTCCTGTTTCAAGAAAATATATACCAGCAGTGAAAGCTTTTTTTCAAAACAATGGAGATCTTTCCAAATAGCTTCTCCGCCTGCATTGTCATTCAAATCATAGCCTTGTCATTCAGCCCATCCGCCAGTTTAGATTCAGCAGCTGATCTATATTTAAGCCATGAAAAAAATACTACAAATCACCTTCTTATTGGTGGGCGGCATGAGTATGCTCTTAATGTCTTTCCATTACCTACAGTCAAACAGTACAGGAATCCTTCAAAACAAAGCGATAGCGGCTAGCTTTTGGTACCTGCTAACTTTTAGATTACATATCTTATTTGGAATTATTGCCATTCTTATCGGTCCTTTTCAATTCCTAAAAGGCCTAAGAACCAAGTATCTAATCCTACATAGAGCATTTGGTTATGTTTACTTCTCTAGTGTTTTGTTGAGTGGGCTGGCGGGATTAGTCGTCGCCCAATTTGCAATGGGTGGGCAACTTACCGCAGTTGGGTTTACGATGCTATCTATCCTATGGCTTTACACCACGATCAAAGCAGTTGGAGCTATAAAAAATGGCAATATAGCAAAGCACAAAAAGTGGATGTTCTTAAGTTATGCCTTAACTTTTTCTGCGATTACCCAACGAACCACTCTGTTAATTCCGCTATTAACGGATGTCCCATTCATTCCTGTTTATCAAGCCTCTGCTTGGTTTCCCTGGATGTTTAATTTGAGTATTGCTTATGCTTTATATCAGCGTTCGGCGAACGTTCAAGCGGAAGTATAGATGTGTAATATTGAGTTATAAATAATTTTATTTTGTTGAATAAATAGGAGTGTGCCGCTAGGTACACGATATAGGTAGAATTTAAGTGATCGAATTGTTTTATTGTGCCGTCAGGTACAAAATATAAGCCTTTCGAAGGCCTCATATACTGTACCTAAAGGCACATACCTAATGTAGTCTTGTATCCTAATATTTAAGGCGCAGTTTATTTAATTAAAACTGCAATTAGGAATAAAATAATTTTCATATATTTACTGCAATTAGGAATAAAATAGATATGAAGAAGACTAAACTAGGAGAATTCGAAGAATTGGTATTGCTAACCGTCATCGTTTTACAGGAAGAAGCTTATGGAGTAGAAATTAAAAGGGAACTGGAATCCCGCCTTAAGAACTCGCTCAGTGTGGGGTCTATCCAATCTGCATTAAAGCGAATGGAGGACAAAGGCTACTTGACTTCCGAATTTGGAGCTGCTACACCTAAACGTGGAGGTAAGCGTAAGAAGATTTACTCTGCTACCCAAGAAGCGCACCGAGTTTTGGAAGAAATCAAAGCCATTAGAGCCGGTTTATGGGCCTCTTTTCCTAACTCATTCCTCAACCTTGGCCCTATATGAGTAATCAGCCTAAGCGATTACCACCCAAGTGGCCTTTGGCTTTTCTTCGCTGGTTTTTAAAACCAGAGTTTATAGAAGAAATCGAAGGTGATATGGAAGAAATCTTCCAGGATTTACTAATTGACCACAGTGCTAGATCAGCGCGCTTGCTATATTCTTGGGAAGTCCTACGTCTACTTCGGCCTAACCTTATCCGGCACATACAATTTAATCACCGACTGAATTTTACAGACATGGCACGACACAACCTATTAATTATCCTGCGCAATTTCTTACGTTACAAAAGTACTTTTATTATCAATTTGATTGGCCTGACTACTGGCCTGACTTGTGCTTTTATGGCGCTACTTTGGGTGCAAGATGAACTTGAAATAGACCGATTTCATACCCAAGATGACCAATTATATCAAGTACTGCAGACAATTCACTTTGATAAAGGCAAAGAAACCATCACCAGTGTACCTGCACCTTTGTCTGATGCGCTGGTAGCAGAGCATCCAGAAGTCAAGTCGGCGGTAGAGGTAATTCCTCCAGGTTGGATGTATGAATCAAGTATTATACGAAATGGGAAGGAGTCGGTTCGTATTGAGGAGCAATACGTAGGAGAAGACTTTTTTGAAGTATTTTCTTTCCCACTAATTGCTGGAGATAAAGAGCAAGTCTTAAAGACAAAAAACGAGGTACTAATATCAGCGTCTATTGCTCAAAAACTATTTGGAACAACCAAAAATCTATTGGGTAAGGATATATTATGGGAGCACGAAGATCATCCCGGGAGTTATGTGATTTCTGGTGTTTTTGCAGACCCACCTAAAAACTCCACTTTACAATTTGAAGTCCTTTTTCATTTTGATCTTTTCCTGGAAAGTTTTGATTTTCTAAAGGAATGGGGTAACAGTGAACCCAACGTTTTTGTTGTGCTCGAAAAAGGTGTTGATATAACAGATTATCAGCAGAAAATAGGGCCTTTGATCTCTCAAAAAGTGGAAGATTATCCACACACTTTAATGGTGTAAAAACTTTCAGATCGTTATTTATATAGTAATTATGAAAATGGACAAGTAGTAGGAGGGAGAATCACTTACATTCGTTTGTTCTCTATTATTGCAGTATTCATTTTATTGATTGCTTGTATCAACTTTATGAATCTTTCCACCGCTCAGGCTTCTCGTAGGATGAAGGAAATTGGCATCAAAAAAGCGATTGGTGCTAGTCGTAGTGCGCTCGTTGGGCAATATCTAGGCGAATCATTGTTACTTTCTACGGTCGCCTTAATATTTGCGGTAGGCTTGACCATTTTTCTCTTACCTGGATTCGGTAATCTGCTTGACAAAGATTTGGTATTTCGGACAGATCTATGGTTCGTTTGGGCCATCTTAGGGATTACTTTTTTGACGGGATTATTGGCGGGTATTTATCCGGCCTTTTACCTTTCTCGCTTTCAAGCGGTGAATATTTTGAAAGGCATGCTGAGTAATAAGATAGGAAAAGGACAAGGGCGTCGGGCTTTAGTTGTTTTTCAATTTAGTATTTCTGTACTCTTGATTATTTCTGCCATTGTAGTCTATCAACAAACTGAGTTGATCCAATCTAAAAACTTAGGTTACGATCGAGAAAATATCCTCTTTTTCAATAATGATGGCCCTATTCTAGAGAGTCAACAAGCATTTATTGATGCTTTGGCTGAGCTACCACAGGTAGCTAGTGTAAGTGCCTTTTCTCACGACCTTACGGGCAACCACGGTGGTACTACTGGGGTATCCTGGAAAGGGAAAGACCCCGAAGAGCGAGTACGTTTTAGTAATATTGAAATCGGCTACAACTTCATTGAAACCCTGGATATCGAATTGAAAGAAGGACGTAGTTATTCACGCAGTCAAGCTACTGATCAAGATAAAATTATTTTTAATGAGACCGCTATCAAAGCAATGGGCTTAGAAGACCCCATTGGTCAAGCTGTTGCTTTGTGGGGAAAAAAACGGGAAATTATTGGGGTAGTAAAAGACTTCCATTATGAAAGTTTATACCACGAAATAGGCTCCTGTTTTTTATTGGTAGGAGCAGACAATAGTAAAACGATGGTCAAGTTAAGGGCCGGTAATATTGATCAAGGTATCCAACAAGTACAAGAGGTTTATAATGAATTTAGCCAGGGCCTTCCATTTGAATACCGGTTCATGGATGACGACTATCAGGCTATGTATCAGTCAGAAAAGCAAATGAGCAGCTTGTCCAAATACTTTTGCTTGATTGCTGTCTTGATTTCTTGTTTAGGTCTCTTTGGTTTAATGGCCTTCTCCGCCGAACGTCGCCTCAAAGAAATGGGCATTCGAAAGATCTTAGGTGCTGGCCCCCTGCGTCTCGTTTATTTGCTTTCGAGTGATGCAACACGTATGGTACTTTTCTCCATCCTCATCGCTGTCCCTTTAGGTTACTGGATCAGTAGCCGCTGGCTTGATAATTTTGCATTCAGCATTGACCTTAAATGGTGGCTATTTATCGGAGCCGGACTTACTGCTTTGTTGATCGCCTGGCTGACTGTTGGTATCCAAAGCCTGCGTACCGTACGGGTGAATCCTGCGGAGACTTTACGGCAGAATTAGTGTTTAGCTTGTCGAAGTTTTAAAACTTCGACAAGCAAGTAAATTTTATGCTATGGTTATCGGAATGATAAGCTTAAAAGCTTATATTATGACTATAAGCAATAATCAGTCATGCCCAAAAAACAAATCTTTACCTTTCTCAAAGACTTAGAAAATAACAATAGTAAAGCTTG
>CAXIDD010000062.1:0-13962 GCA_964021975.1 uncultured Saprospirales bacterium
GAGTTGAGCATCCAGGTTGGATTCTATATTTTTTAAACAAGCAGCCAATGCCATTTCTCCATGTCGGTGATGATGGCCATAGCTTTCTCCATCTGTAGCAATATGTGCTAATTGAGGCTGGTCATTATCGTCAAAAGCCTCATAAAACTTTGAGGCAAAAAACTCTCCATTGTTTAGCAAACCATCAAAGGCGACGCCTTGAGCAATCCCTCCATGATAAAAGAATAAAACGATCTCTTTACCTGAAGGTAACTTACAGAGGTAAGGACGTCTGGGGTCAATACTATCTGGTTCCAATTCACTCCATTCTTCCTCCCCAATTTTACGGATGGCTTTTCCTTGGCGTGGCGCTAAGATGGTAAAACGAATATTGTTTTCGGCCATTACTTCCAGTGTCTGTGTATCTACTGCAGTCTCTGCTAGCCACATTCCCTCCGGGTGCCGACCAAATCTATGTTTGAAATCCGAAATACCCCACTTGATTTGTGTTTCAATATCTTTTTGATTGGCCAAAGGAGTAATCAAATGACTATGGGCTTGTGCCAAGGCAGAACCATGTCCACCAAAATGTTCCATACTGCGTTTGTCCGCATCTAAGATAGATTGATAAGTACCGGGGTCATTTTCTTCCAACCAGGAGAGTAGGGTAGGACCAAAGTTGAAGCTAATACGGGCATAGTTACTTATAATGTTGACAATTTTTCCATCGTCATCCATAATACGGGCTGCCGTATTTGGTGCATAACATTCAAAGTTGATGCGCTCGTTCCAATCGTGAAATGGCTGAGCAGAATCTTGTAACTCTACGGCACCTAACCAGGCATTTTCACGCGGGGGTTGGTAAAAGTGACCGTGGATACACACATATTTATTTGCTTTCATAGTTTTTAGTTATCGTTTGGGCCTTTTGTGATAGTATTTTTATCGCTTCTTTACCTAGGTACAATGTGTACTTAGCATGTTTTTCTTATTGTAAAAATTACACGAATATAAGGAAAGCACTTCTGCTTTAGGTCTTGTGCTAGGCTGAATTTTATCATCTTTTTTTGGAAAGCGGATTTTCAGCCTACTTTATGCCTTTTTATGTTAACAAAAGGTGAAAATCTGCCTTATAACACTAAAATTCTTACTCTGATCGACTGTTTTTAATTGAATGTTTATATTTGACCATCTTTGTCTAACTCTATATAGACAAAGCTTCAACAAATTGATCTAAACCATGCAATCAACCAAATTGAAACAACCCTTACTTTTTCTTTTATTATTATTGGGAACTTTCCAATTTTTGAATGCTCAGACACCCAAGAGATGGACCTCTGGGGATATTCATGAAGGCATCAAAAAATTAAATTTTCTAGGTTCAGCCCTTTTTGTGGCTGCGCATCCGGATGATGAAAATACAGCCATGATCGCTTATATGGCTAATGAACGTAAAGCCCGCATGGGGTATCTTTCATTGACCCGAGGTGACGGAGGCCAAAATCTAATCGGACCTGAAATTAGAGAGCTATTAGGGATCATCCGGACCCAGGAGCTATTGGCTGCTCGCCGGGTAGATGGTGGCCAACAAATGTTTAGTCGAGCCAATGATTTTGGCTACTCTAAGCATCCAGATGAAACCTTGAAAATCTGGAATGAAGATGAAGTGCTTTCTGATGTAGTCTGGGCAATCCGAAAATGGCGCCCTGATGTAATCATTAATCGTTTTGATCACCGTACACCGGGGACTACACACGGTCACCATACGAGTTCGGCTATGTTATCGGTCCGTGCTTTTGATTTAGCTGCAGATCCTAAAGTATACCCTCAACAGTTGAAGTATGTAGATACTTGGCAACCAGAACGAGCGTTTTTCAATACTTCTTGGTTTAGGTATGGCAGTAGAGCTGCTTTTGCCAAAGCCGATAAGTCTCACATGCTGACCGTAGATGTAGGGGTTTATTATCCAATAAAAGGAAAATCTAACACTGAAATATCTGCCCTGAGTAGGAGTATGCACAAATGTCAGGGATTTGGCTCCGTTGGTTCTAGAGGAGGAAATTTAGATTATATAGAATTGGTAAAAGGTAGTATGCCTAAAAATCAAGACGATATTTTTGATGGCATCAACACGACTTGGACACGCGTAAAAGGTGGTGCTCCAATTGGAAAAATGGTCACTTCTTTAGATGCTTCTTTTCGATATGATAACCCTGGTGCCTCCGTACCACAATTAGTTGAGATTTATAAAAAAATAGAAGCGCTTCCAGCTGGTTATTGGCGAAATATTAAACTAGAAGAAACCAAAACTTTAATCGAAGCCTCTATGGGTTTATTCTTAGAGGCCGTCGCAGACGATTTTTCAGCAACTGCTGGTGAAGAATTGGAACTTGCATTGGAAATGGTCAATCGCTCAGAAGCAAAAGCGCAAATCATGGGGGTACGCATTTTGCCGGTTGGAAAAGATACCTTACTCAATCAAGTCTTATTACCCAATAAAGGCCAAAAGATTAATCAAACCATCACCCTACCAGATGATATGCCTATTACCAACCCTTACTGGCTCAATGAGCCAGCAGAGCTGGGGATGTATAATGTTGAAGATCAATTATTGCGTGGACTCCCAGAGACACCCCGATTACTCAAAGTAGCCTTTGATCTAAATGTAGCAGGACAAGATTTGACCATTGAAAAAGATGTCGTATTCAAACGCAGAGATCCGGTTGCCGGAGAAGTATATCGACCTTTTGAAGTGACTCCGCCCGTGTTTGTTAAAATACCAGAACCTGTTTATATCTTTGCGGATGATGAAGCTCAGGATGTTCGTTTGGTCATCAAAGCAGGTAAAGCGGACATTAAGGGGACGGTAAAATTGGACCTACCAGAAGGTTGGCGTTCAGAACCAGAAATGGCGGATGTAGAATTAAGTGTGAAAGAAGAAGAACGAACAGTATCCTTTAAACTGTTTCCTCCTAAGGGACAAAGTGAAGGTCAACTTTTGCCAGTCGTAGAGCTGGAAGACGGTTCTGTCTACAACCAAGAATTGGTGTTGATTCAATATGACCACATTCCTACTCAAACCATTTTAAGAGAAGCTCAATCAAAGATTGTAAAGATCGATATTCAAAAAGAAGGAGAGCGAATAGGCTACATTGCCGGAGCTGGAGACGCAATTCCCCAAAGCTTACAACAAATAGGCTATAAGGTGGATATGCTTGGCGATGGTGATATCACGGTGGCTAATCTAAATCAATATGATGCGGTCATCGTTGGAATCCGAGCATATAATATCAATGAGCGCCTGAAGTTTCACCAACCTAAACTGCTAAAATATGTAGAAGAAGGTGGGACCATGATTATTCAATACAATACCTCTCGTGGCTTGAAAGTACCAATGGAAGAAATGGGCCCATATCCTCTGAAATTATCTAGAGATCGGGTGACGGTTGAAGAAGCAGAAGTGCGATTATTGAAGCCAGACCATGTGGTATTGAATTTCCCCAATAAAATTACCGAGAAAGATTTTGAGGGCTGGGTGCAAGAGCGTGGTCTTTATTTCCCTAATGAATGGGATGATGCCTACTCCGCAATATTATCCAGTAACGATCCAGGCGAAACCCCTAAAGATGGTGGTTTATTAGTCGCACAACACGGAAAAGGTTATTACATCTACAGCGGCTATTCTTGGTTTAGAGAATTGCCTGCAGGTGTGCCTGGTGCATTCCGACTGTTTGCAAATATGATCTCTATTGGACAGGCTCCTAAGCCTTAATTTTTTAAACCATATAAGGCATATAAGAACTACTTAAAGGAGTCTATATGTCTTATATGGTTCTAGTTTTTCTACTCAATCAAACCAATAAAACATGAATGACCAACCAACACCAGCCGAAGACGAGGATAAGCCACCGATTCTGAAATCCTGGAATCAATTGTACTTATTGGTATTGATTATGCATGCGCTGATCATTACCATTTTTTATTTATTTACTCAGGCTTATTCCTAATAAATTGAGATTATGACTTTATTAGATTGGATAGTAATGTTGGGTACCATTTTAGGAATTGTGGCCTATGGTATCTACAAGACCCGCAATGTCAACAGTGTAAAAAGCTACTTACTTGGTGATAAAGACTTAAAATGGTGGACGATTGGCTTGTCTATTATGGCGACTCAAGCAAGTGCCATCACCTTTCTATCAACGCCTGGCCAGGCCTACGAAGAAGGCATGGGCTTTGCACAGTTTTATTTTGGTTTGCCAATTGCCATGGTTATCCTGGCCGTTTTTGTGCTGCCCATTTATTATAAATTGAATGTTTATACCGCGTATGAATACCTTGAAGGTCGTTTTGACCTGAAGACCAGGACATTGACGTCTATTCTTTTTTTGGTCCAAAGAGGATTGGCTGCCGGATTAACCATCTATGCACCGGCCATTATTCTATCCACTATTCTGGGTTGGCCCTTGCAATTAACGATTCTTTGTATAGGTCTCCTGGTGATTTTCTATACGATGTTTGGAGGGACCAAGGCAGTTAGTGTGACACAGAAACAGCAAATGATTGTAATCCTTTCGGGTATGTTTTTGGCTGCTGGTATTATGGTTTGGAATCTACCAGAGGACATTAGTTTTGGAGATGCCGTTGGCGTAGCAGGGAAAATGGGGAAATTGAATGTTGTTGATTTCGAATTTGATCTCTCTAATCGGTATAATTTTTGGTCCGGTATGCTGGGAGGCGTATTCTTATTTCTGTCCTACTTTGGAACCGACCAGTCACAAGTACAACGTTATCTGTCCGGTAAATCTTTGGCAGAAAGCCGTTTAGGCTTGTTGTTTAATGGACTTCTAAAAGTGCCGATGCAATTTTTGGTCCTTTTTGTAGGGATACTGGTTTTTGTTTTCTTCCAATTTAACCAGCCGCCTGTACACTTTAATAATGGGAATACAGAAAACTTGGAAGGTACGGTTTATGAGTCTCAGTACCGTGCTTTACAAGATGAGCATACCGCTAATTTTGATGAGCAACAGGTAGCGATTAGAGATTTAGTTGGAGCAATTCGCTCAGATGATGAGGTACAGATAAGTTCTGCTCAAGCAGAAGTGGCTAGGTTGCAAACGGCAGACCGAGCTATTCGAGAAGAAGTGAAAGAACTGATTACTGCGCAAAACCCAGCTGCTGCAACTAAAGATACAGACTACGTTTTCATCACCTTTATTATGAATTATTTGCCGATTGGCATTGTGGGCTTATTGCTAGCTGTGATTTTCTCAGCGGCTATGTCTTCTACTGCTTCGGAATTAAATGCACTAGCAACTACCTCGGTAGTTGACCTTTATCGACGACTTTTCCGTAGGGAAGAAAGTGATAAACACTATTTGAATACTTCTAAAGTAATGACGGTTGTCTGGGGCTGTATCGCGTTGATTTTTGCGTCAACAGCTAATCTTTTTGACAACTTGATTGAAGCGGTAAATATTATTGGCTCACTTTTTTATGGAGCTATCTTAGGTATTTTTGTTGTTGCTTTTATGTTCAAAAAGGTAACAGGTACACCTGTGTTTGTTGCAGCACTAATCGGTGAAGCAATCGTAGTGGTTATCTTTACGCTAAATTCATTTGGTTATATTTCTATCGCATACCTTTGGTTGAACCTCATCGGTTGTGTTTTGGTAGTTCTAATCGCTTTGCTATTGCAGGCTTTTAAAGGACCGCAAAAGATCGCCTAGATATTACATTTCCAGGATTGTTTGTATATTAGAACCACAAACAATCCTGGAAAAAAAATGCCCTCATTCTCTCAGTTACTTTGTTTCTTATCGTATAAACGCTTAGGATTACTTTGCTTCTTAGCTGGGCTATTTCTTTTTTCTGCCTGTCAGCAAAACGAAGCAATTGATTTTAGCACGCAGGTCAAACCAATTCTTAATAATAAGTGCATCAGCTGCCACGGTGGTGTCAAAAAACAAGGAGGTCTGAGCTTCCTTTTTGAAGAAGAAGCCTTCGCTCAACTAGAATCTGGTAAGTATGGAATCGTAAAGGGTAAACCTCAGGAGAGTGAGATGATTATCCGCCTTACGGCAAAAGATATAGAAGATCGAATGCCCTATGAAGAACCACCGCTTTCCAAAGAAGAAATCGATATCCTTACTCAATGGATCAAAGAAGGTGCTAAATGGTGCGAACATAGTGCTTACTAAGCAGTAGAAAAGTCTGTTCCTCCAAAAAGTAATCTAAACTGGGGCAACAATGCCATAGATCAATACATTGGCCAAAAAATAGCCCAACAAGACTTAAATCCATCTCCACAAGCCGAACCAGTAGCTTTGGCTAGAAGGCTAAGTCTTGACCTGATTGGTTATCCAGCTCCACGGGAAATGACTGCGCCATTCATTAATGATCCAAGTCCTGAAAATTATGAAGCTTTAGTAGAGACCTTATTGGCAGCACCAGCCTATGGAGAAAAATGGGCTTCCATGTGGTTGGATCTCGCGCGTTATGCAGATACAAAAGGCTATGAAAGAGATCCCAATCGAAATATTTGGCAGTATAGAGATTGGCTAATTAAAGCTTTTAATGAAGACCTACCTTATGATCAATTCATCACGGAACAATTAGCTGGTGATCTTTTACCAGATCCAACGGATGATCAATTGGTAGCTACGGCTTTTCATCGTAATACGATGACCAATGATGAAGGTGGTACCAATAACGAAGAATTTCGTACCGCAGCCGTCCTAGATCGAGTCAATACAACTTGGGAAGTGCTTATGAGTACTTCCTTCGCCTGCGCGCAATGCCACAGCCATCCTTATGATCCTTTTACTCAAAAAGAATATTACCAATTCAGTGCCTATTTTAACAATACGCGGGATGAAGATACCCACCCAGATTATCCATTATTAAGGCATTACAACGAAGAACAATTAGCAGATCTACAACAAGTAGCTCAATGGTTGGGGGAAACGGTTTCCGAAGATGAAAAAGCAGAATTACTGACTTTTCTTAAAACTTGGTCACCTGCCCAAAATTCTCTAACAACCGATGAGTTCGTCAGGGCAGAGCTAGCTGATACTAAATATATGGCGATGCGCAACAATAGTTCTGCGCGATTGGCTAAGGTGCACCTGGATGATGTGAATCAATTACTAGTTCGGCTAAATGTCTATGAGTCAGGTGGAACTTGGCAAATTCATTTAGACTCTACCAATGGGCCAGTAATAGGGGGACTTGTTTTACCCCAAATGGAGAAGCCATGGGCTTGGAATTTCTTGGAAATACCACTTCAAGCAACTTCAGGTATTCACGATCTTTATTTTACCTACCGCCACCCCAAACAATTATCCGAAGATCACCCGGAATACAATCGCAAGCATCTTCGTTTTGATTGGTTCTATTTTAAGCAAGCTTTACCAGAAACCAATCCTAGGAAACAGCAGATTGAAGAGAAGGTGCAAGCACTCCTCGAAGCTTCCGTTCCGACGACACCCATCATGCTAGACAACCCACCAGAACTTAGTCGGAAAACCCACCTTTTTGAAAGAGGGAATTGGTTGGTTAAAGGAGAGGAAGTCAATGCTGCTCCGCCTGCTTCATTGAATCCATTGCCAGACGGAGCTCCTGCTAATCGACTCGGCCTAGCCCAATGGATGACCGCGCCAGATCATCCGTTGACGTCACGTACGATTGTCAATCGAGTTTGGGAGCAACTTTTTGGTTTTGGATTAGTAGAAACCTTAGAGGACTTAGGAACTCAGGGTGCGACTGCAAGCCATCAAGAATTATTGGATTACCTGAGTTATACCTTAATGAATGAATACGACTGGAGCCTAAAATCATTACTTCGGTCTATCGTGTTGAGTGCCACTTACCAGCAAAGTTCAAAGGTAAGTCCAGAACAATTGGAGCTAGATCCTAATAATATTTACTTAGCCAGAATGCCAAGAGTACGCTTATCTGCAGAGCAGATCAGGGATCAAGCCCTGGCGGTTTGTGGGGTAATCAATGAAGAAATGTACGGTAAACCCGTTATGCCCTTTCAACCAGAAGGTATCTGGATGTCTCCCTACAGTGGCGCTAAATGGACCCAAAGCAAAGGAGACCAAAAATACCGTCGAGCTATTTATACCTATTGGAAAAGAACCAGTCCCTATCCATCCATGATTACTTTTGATGGTGTGGGCCGTGAAGTTTGTTCTTCCCGACGCATTCGGACCAATACGCCTCTACAAGCATTAGCTACACTAAATGATCCTGTTTTTATCGATCTTTCTAAAAAATTAAGCCTAAAGATCTGGCAAGAACATACGGATGCTTCTACAAAAATAAAAGCCACTTATCAGCAGGTGACAAACAAAGAAATATCAGCCAAACGGCTCGCTGCTTTAGAAGGACTTTATCAGGAAGCTTTAGCAAATTACGAACAAGAACCTGAGTTGGCAGCCGCGCTGGTAACGGATACAGAAATTGAAGAAGCCGCGGCTTTTGCAGCACTCGTACTGGTAGCCCACACGATCTTAAATTTAGATGAGGTCATTATGAAGGGCTAAAAGATCAACCACTAAACCTGCAAATCAATAAATCTCCAAACTACCAAACAAACATGTCTAAAAATAACGAGCGAATAATAAAAGAAGCGATTAGCAAGGGGCTGCAACAAAACACCCGCAGACAATTTGTCCGTAATTGTATGATGGGATTTGGTGGTTTAGCGATGGGGAGTTTATTGGGTGCTTGTAATCCTTTATCAAAATCAACTTCAACGACTTCTTTCTTTGACCCGAGTAATCCATTGGCTCCTAAAGTGCCACACTTTCCTGCGAAAGCCAAGTCGGTTATTTACCTACATATGGCAGGTGCGCCTTCACAATTAGAACTGTTTGATTACAAACCTATTCTAGCAGGATTGGATGGTCAGGATTGTCCTCCTTCTTTATTGGAAGGTAAAAAATTTGCCTTCATTCGTGGCGTACCTAAAATGTTAGGGCCAAAAGCAAATTTCAAGCAACGCGGCGATAGTGGTGCCTGGATTAGCGACTATCTACCGCATCAAGCTAGTATCGCAGATGAATTTGCTTTCCTCAAGGCAGTGAGTACGGATCAATTTAATCATGCGCCTGCCCAATTGTTGATGCATACAGGGAGTGCCCGCTTAGGTCGACCTAGTATGGGCTCTTGGGTGACTTATGGTCTGGGTACAGAGAATAGTGATTTGCCGGCTTATGTAGTTCTTGTCTCTGGCGGGAGTAACCCAAGTGCTGGGAAAAGCATCTGGGGCAGTGGTTTTTTACCATCTGTTTACCAAGGTGTGCAATGCCGATCGGAAGGTGACCCAGTATTATTTTTGGAAAACCCAGATGGGATTAATCGAGATTTACGTAAAGCATCAATTGATGCGATCAATAAAGTCAATCAGGCAGAATACGAGGATTATGGTGATCCCGAAACGCTCAGCCGGATCAGTCAATATGAAATGGCCTTCCGGATGCAAATTTCAGTGCCTGAGGTTATGGATATTTCCAAAGAGCCGGAGTATATCCACCAAATGTACGGTACACAACCGGGTAAAGAGTCCTTTGCTAACAATGCTTTACTGGCTCGAAAACTAGTAGAGAAAGGGGTGCGTTTCGTACAACTTTTTGATTGGGGCTGGGATGCCCACGGCACAAATTTAGATACCTCAGTGGACCATGGTTTAAAAGAAAAATGCCGCCAAACAGATAAAGCGATTACGGCACTCATCTTAGATCTCAAACAAAGAGGAATGCTCGAAGAGACTTTAATTGTCTGGGGCGGAGAGTTCGGCCGTACTCCGATGGCCGAAAACCGAGAAGGTATCGAAAATCCATTCGCTGGCCGGGATCACCACGTTGAGGCCTTTACCATGTGGATGACCGGTGGCGGTGTCAAAAAAGGCGTGAGTTTTGGAGAAACTGATGAGATTGGCTATTCGGCCATTAGAGATAAGGTGACTCCTTACGATATCCAGGCCACTATCTTAAATCAGCTAGGATTTAATCACGAGGAATTCACTTATAACTTCCAAGGCCGACCTTTCCGACTGACGGATGTTGAAGGCCATGTAATTAAGGATATTTTGACTTAGTGAAATAAGAAGTTTCTGCTTCTTGGTAGTTGAAACAGAATTCACAGGATTTTAGAATTTACAGAATTATACTTTTGCTAAAAGCCAATAAAGAGGTCTTATATGATTCTTATATGCCTGCTGGCCGGCCGGCAGGGTTCAAAAAAAGACTTAGGCGTTCTTAGGTGCCTTGGGTGCCTGCCTGCTGCAGGCAGGGTTCAAAAAAACCTCGCAGTTACACAACCCGAAAATCATCCCGATCTGCTAAAAAGTTTAATTTACTACGAAAATCTACCTGTGTTTGCAGCTCTAATTGTACCGTAACACATGCCTCCTGATTGGTGATTTGAGAGAGTAATTCCCCACTATAATCATAGACTGAACTATCTCCAGTGTATTGATGCCCCTTTTCATCTACTCCCACTCGATTTACCCCAATGCAATAAGCCTGATTCTCAATGGCACGAGCAGCTAAAAGATTCATCCATGCATTGCGACGTTTATTCGGCCAATTCGCCAGATAAAAAATAAGGTCATAATCATCCGTATTCCTACTCCAAACGGGGAACCTAAGATCATAACAAATTTGGGGTCGTAGTTTCCAGCCTTTCCATTCAATCGTAATGTTTTCCTCTCCAGCAACATAAGCTTCATGTTCCCCTGCTAAAGTGAATAGATGGCGCTTATCATACTGATCAAAAGTACCATTGGGCCTAACAAACAGTAGCCGATTGTAATAATGACCACCATCTTTTACAATGATGCTTCCGGCAATAGCTGCGCCTAACTTTTGGGCTTGAGCCAGCATCCAGGAAAAAGTTGGACCAGGGATTTCCTCTGCTAGTCCTGCTGCATTCATGCTAAAGCCAGTAGTAAACATTTCAGGGAGTAAAACGAGATCTGTTTGCCCACTTAGAGGTGCTAAAAGCCGAGTGAAATGCGCTAAGTTTTGAGAGATATTCTCCCAAGCTAAATGAGCTTGTATGAGGGTGACGCGAAGTTGATTTGGCATGAATTATCATTTACTATTTAAAACTAAAGTTAAGTAAGAAAATCGAATAAAAATAGACCTCGATATTACTAAATCGCTTAACTGCTCAATAGGTGTTCACAGAAATTTGTACTTTTAAAACCATAAATTCTTCACGCTCAAAACACCGATATGGAACGCATTACCAATTCTGATTCTGGCAATCATCGCCGCTTGGGTAAACAATATAAAATCAGTAAAAAAGAAATTCAGCAATACCATGACTTAGGCTATTTGGTGCTGAATGATGTGCTAACCGAAGAAGAATTACAAACGCTGGACCCTTGGTTTGACCACTTTACGGCGGGAAAAGAAATGGATCGGATGGGTAAAGATTTTTGTGATATGTCCCAGCCCTATGGTACGCCTATTGAAGATTTTCAGCTGGTGAATGCCATGCTGCCTAGTAAATATCGACCTGAATTATTGAATAACATCTTTCATCAAATTGCGCAATCTATCGCAGATCAATTGTATACAGCTGGTAAGGCAGCTATAGATTACGAACAATTTTTGGCTAAAAAGCCATCTAAACCAGGTGCTGAATTTGCCATGCACCAAGATCTGGGGTACTGGCCCAAAACGAAGAATACCTGGACGGCTACTTTCTCCCTGGCATTAACGGATTCCGATTTAATCAATGGTTGTTTACAAGTGATTCCAGGTACCAATAAAGAAGCTCATTTGCGAAAGCATAGCCCAAAGTCGTACAATGATCAAACAACAGATGATTCGGTGAATCGAGATGAATCTCATACCTTAGTGATTGAAATGAAGGCTACAGACCAGCTTGCCTACCTTCCTGTAAAAAGAGGAAGTATAACCATTCATGATGAGCGGATCGTACATGGTTCAGGAGGAAATGATTCCCCCACTTGGCGCAAAACTTACGTTGTGGCTTTTAGAGATGTAGCAACCATCGCAGAAGAACGGGCCATGGGGTTCACCCATTCCCATAATGATGTAGTCAATTGGGATCAGATCATTCATTGATCCTATCCGTAGAGTCGTTGCACTGCAACGGCTCTATGGCCAAAAAATAATCTAAATTTATGATAGAACGCATACAGCTCCAAGCTAATTACAGTATATCCAGAATCATAAAAGGCGGCTGGCATCTCGCCGGTGGCCATGGGAATATCGACACCAACACCGCAATCGAAGATATGCGGGCCTTTGTGGAAGCCGGGATTACTACCTTTGATTGTGCAGATATTTATACCGGCGTAGAAACATTGATTGGGCAGTTTTTGAAAAAATATAAAAGTCAAATGACCAGCGGAGCGTTGCCCGCGGTACAAGTGCATACGAAGTATGTGCCCGACTATGGTGCCTTAGAAACACTCACTAAGAAAGATACAACTGATATTATTGAGCGATCACTGCAACGCTTGGGAGTTGAACGCTTAGATTTGGTGCAATTTGCCTGGTGGGATTACAGCAAAGGGGACTTTGTAGAAACAGCGGTACATTTATCGGAGCTACAAGCAGCAGGTAAAATCCGGCACATTGGCATTACTAATTTTAATACGGCGGCTATTCAAAAAATGTTGGATGCGGGCGTTGCCATAGTTAGTAACCAAACGCAGTATTCGGTGCTGGACCATCGGGTGGAGCAGGAGATGACCGCGCTCTGTGAACAGCATAATATCCACTATCTCTGCTATGGCGTATTGGCTGGTGGTTTCCTAAGTGACCGCTACCTCGACGCTCCCGATCCCCCGCAACCACTCGAAAATCGATCCTTGACTAAGTACCGCTTGATTATTGATGAATTTGGAGGCTACGAAGCATTTCAGGAAGCCTTGCAGGTATTACGAAAAATTGCTGATCAATACCAAGTTGGGATTGCCGAAGTAGCAACCCGCTATATCTTACAAAAACCAATGGTGGCTGCTGCAATCATTGGTGCTCGTAATCGGAGCCATTTAGATCGCTTGATTCAATTAGAAACCTTCCGATTGTCAGCAGCAGATCTAAGTGTAATTGCTGCGGTAGTAGGAAAAGCTCCTGGGCCAGCAGGACCCTTCTATGATTTAGAACGGGACAAAACGGGTAAACATGGACGCATTATGAAGTATAACCTAAACAGCGAATAATATGCAGCTGGAGACCGATCAAGCAAAACCCACTTTAAGCCTGAATTTTTATGGTGGTTGGGTTGGTGCACTTTTCCCATTTTTGGTTTTTGTGAGTGGGGTCATCTGGATAGCTTTGTCCGGAGCGCCAGATGAACGTGGATTTTGGCCAGTACTGATCTTGGCCTTAGGTATTGGTTTGTTATTAGCCAAGGATAGAAAGACTTTCAGTGAAGCTGTAATTTCTGGTATGTCTCAGGAAATTGTGATGATCATGATTACTGCTTGGATGCTCGCTTCAATTATTGGGGTGTTAATGACCCTTACGGGGTTTGTAGAAGCATTGACTTGGATTTCGGCACAACTTAATTTAGGTGGCCCAGGATTTGTGGTGGCTTCCTTTCTGATCTGTTGTGTGGTCTCCCTTTCAACCGGTTCTAGTTTTGCGACCATCTTGATCTGTGGACCTATCTTATATCCAGCCGGTGGCTTAGCCGGAGCCCATTTAGCAACGCTAGCCGGAGCTATTATTGGAGGCGCAACCTTTGGTGATTTTACCGCTCCGATCTCAGATACAACCATTGCGAGTGCGCTAAGTCAAAAGGCGGATATTGGACCTACGGTACGCAGTAGACTAAAATACGTTTTGCCCGTTTTGGTGCTAGCCCTAATCGCTTATTATTGGAGTGCCTTGCAAGGGGGCAGTACAGTTGTTGCAGATCTGGCAAAACTGAATGGTGACCCAAGGGGATTGCCCATGTTACTAGTTCCAGCATTGATTATTTACCTCT